>CAZFOM010000116.1:0-6557 GCA_964520155.1 uncultured Rickettsiales bacterium | reverse complement strand
AGCGCAGCGCTTCGGCGATCACATACCCATCCCCGCCGTTATTGCCCGGGCCAGCAAGCACCAGTATCGGACATGGCGGAAACGCTGAGCGAATAAAGGCCGCGACACTCTCGCCTGCCATCATCATCAGCGCGAATGAGGCATTGCCCGCATCGAAGTAACGCTGTTCGATTCGTTGCATCTGCTCAGGCGTGAGCAGCGCCAGATAAGATTGTTCCGTTTGCATGTAATTAGTGTTGAATTCCCATGCGTCACCCTATAACGGTGAAACCGCAATCTCAACCATATCCTGATTTTCCGGTGTGTTTTTTCATGCGTCTCCTGTTTGCTTCCCTGCTGCTTGCGTTTTTTTTCCTGATTCCTCCTGTTCATGCACAATCCGGTTCCGCCGGTACGGTGCTTTCCCTGCTCGAACGCGGCAACATTGCCGATGCCCACGCGCTTGCCAAACGCACGGGGGACAGTGTGCTAGCCACGTATGTGACATGGCTCTATCTGCGCGATAGCAATACCAGCCCGAGCATTGAGGAGTTTGAAACGTTTCTGCGCAATCATTCCGACTGGCCGGATCGGAACCGACTTATTCTGCGCGCCGAAGTTGCCTTGCTTGCGAGCAGTGCCGATGAATCCACCATCCGTAACTGGTTTGCTAAATATCCTCCAAAGAGTGAAAACGCCAAATTGTTCAAGGCCGATCTGTCGGGAAATAAAACCGATGACCTGATTCGTCATACCTGGATTGAAGGCGATTTTAGCGAGTCGCAGGAACAGGCGTTTCTGTCCCGTTACGCCTCCGTATTGCGCGAACAAGATCAGAGGCAGCGCGCTGCGCGTCTGGTATGGGATGAGGAATATGGCGCCGCACGGCGAATGCTGGATCGCCTACCCGACTCCTACGCGCAGGTCATACGCACGCGCATGGCGCTTAAACAACGATCCAGAAATGCGACCACAGAAGTGGCAAAATTAGTAGCCAATCTGCAAAACGATGAGGGGTTGCTCTTTGATCGAATGGTATGGCGACACCGCACCGGTCAGGACGACGGGGTGCAACAGATTTTATTGCAGGCACCGGATGATGTGCCCTACGCGAAAGAATGGTGGAAATATCGTGAGCGCCATGTGCGTGAGGCAATTGATGTCGGCAACATCAAACTCGCGCGCCGTCTGCTCCGTAATCACGGACAAACAGAAGGTGCGGAACTGATTGATGCGCTGTTTCTATCCGGCTGGCTGCATCTGGAATTTGAAAAACAGCCGCAAAAAGCGTACACGGAATTTCATGCGCTCTATGATGAAGCGAAGTTTCCGCATTCGCGTGCGCGCGCTGCCTACTGGGCGGGCAGAGCCGCAGAAAAGAACGGTAACAAGGACATCGCGCGGGGCTGGTATCAAAAGGGCGGCGAACACCCTACCACTTATTACGGTCAGTTATCCCTACATGAACTAGGAGTCAAAACGCTCTCCCTGCCGGATGGAAGCAAACCATCGGCATCCGAGATCAGCAGTTTTTATAAACAGGATATGCCGCGACTGGTCAAACTGCTGGTGTCTGTCGGCGAACCGGATCGGGCGCTGCGCTTCATCAACCATATGGCGGAGACATCGGACAGTAAAACCCGATCGGCGCTGGTCGCGCAGCTTGGCAAGGATGTGGGGCGAATGGATTTCAGCGTGAAGGCTTCCAAACGCGCATTGCAACGCGGCTATATTCTGACCGATTACGCGTATCCCCGCATGAAACTGAGCTTCACCCCCGTCATTGACCGTGCCGTGATGTTTGCACTCACCCGCCAGGAAAGCGAGTTCAATCCACGCGCTGTCAGCCCCGCCAATGCCATCGGCATGATGCAGTTACTTCCCTCCACGGCTAAGGAAGTCGCGCGCAAGGCGGGGATCGGCTATTCCCGAAGCCGCCTCTATGAGCCGGAGTATAATATGCGGTTGGGGTCGCTTTATTTTAACCGCTTACTGAATGCATATGATGGCTCTTACATTCTGGCATCTGTTGGCTACAATGCTGGGCCTGGCCGCGTGCGCAAATGGCTGGGTGAATATGGTTCGCCTGGCAGCGATTACCGTAAAGCGATCAACTGGATCGAGATGATTCCGTTTGAGGAAACGCGAAACTATGTACAGCGTATCCTCGAAAATACGCAGGTGTACCGCCACCTTCTCGACAACGGCAAGCTCGAGATCGCCAAAGACCTGACGCGATAAGCGCGCGCTTACCGGCAGCTTTTGTTGGCAAGATCCTCGGCCTCGCAAGCACCGAATTTTCCCGCGCCACTGGAAGAACTGGAGCCGCTGCCATAGGATGAGCCGCTCCACACACTCGACTGACTGCTTTTACACGCCGAAGTCATGTTCAAAACCAGCACACAGCTCAACAGTGTCATACAAAACGATACGGGTTTCATAGCTACCTCCATAGGGTTGTGAGCGGAGTAATAGCAGTAATCATTCACCACACATTGATTTAGAGCAAGCGAGAATCAATAGTGGTAAAGACCAATAAATAACAGATGGTTATGCTGACGATGCACCTAACTTCTCAGTGCGCCTGAGTGCATAATTGAGCGCCAGGTACCCTGTAATTGCAGACAGCATCGAGCCGGACAGCACGCCGAGTTTTACATAGACCTGCAAGTCATCGGTCGGAAATGCAAGCATCCCGATAAACAGACTCATGGTGAAACCAATACCCGCGATCATGCACACGCCGTATAACTGTTGCCAGGTTGCGCCATGCGGTTTATTAGCGAAGCCGAGTTTAATGGTTGCATAGGCAAACCCAAAAATTCCGATCTGCTTTCCAAAGAACAGGCCAAGCATGATGCCAAGCGTGACCGTATTCGTCCAGGAATCGATGGTGACACCAGACAGCGCCACACCGGCGTTGAAAAAAGCAAATAACGGCATGACACCGAAATTCACCCACGGTTTAAGACAATGCTCCAGTGACTCAAGCAAAGACTCCCCTTTCTTATTTTTTACCCCCAGCGGTATGCAAATCCCGAGCAGCACGCCGGCGATCGTCGCATGTACGCCAGAGGTCAATATGGCCATCCAAAGCCCCACGCCGATCAGCAGATACAGTGAGATATGTCGCACCTGCAACTGCACCATTAATAGTAACAGCGTAACACAGATACCTGCATAAAGTAGCGCCTGCGCATTCAGGCTTTCCGTATAGAAAAGTGCAATAATCAGCACTACTCCCATATCATCCAGCACCGCCAGTGCGAGCAGGAAAGCCTTGAGCGACACGGGCAAGCGTTTTCCAAACAGCGACAGCACGCCCACCGCAAAGGCAATATCGGTCGCCGCGGGAATCGCCCAACCCCGCAGCGCATCCTCATGCGCGTGACCATAGTTCAGTGCCACATAAATCAGGGCAGGCATCATCATGCCGCCTAGCGCACCAACAAGCGGTAGAATCGCCTTTTTGCGGGTATTGAGTTCACCGATCAAAAATTCACGCTTGATCTCCAGCCCAACAACCAGAAAGAAAATGACCATCAGCGCGTCATTTACCCACCAGTAGAGCGGTTTTTGGAAGTCGGTTTCGCCGGATGATATGCCGATCGGAAAATACTTGAGCCAACTGTAAAAATCCCCAAGCGGAGAATTTTTCATCACCATTGCAAGCAGCGCCATCAGGAGCAGCACAATACCGGCAGAGGCATCGTTCATTAAAAAACTTTTGAGGCGGCTCATATTTCCTCTAAAAACAAAAACGTTTCATATTGAACATGCTTATCCTAAAAAACCTGCTACATAGAAACGAATTCTTTACCATTGTCTGAAAAATTACCACGCACTGGTAACTTCATCACAGGGGACATGTATGACCGACACCAAAGCAAAACTGACGATTGGCGATAAATCCTGGGAATTTCCTATCATGCAGGGAAGCGAAGGCCCGCGCGTCATCGACATTAGCAAACTCTACGGAGAAACCGATTATTTCACCTTCGACCCAGGCTTCATGTCCACCGCGTCGTGTGAATCCAAGATCACCTATATTGATGGGGATAAAGGCATCCTGCGCTACCGTGGCTACGACATTGCCGATCTGGCTGAGCACAGCAATTTCCTCGAAGTGTCCTACCTGCTGCTGAACGGCGAACTGCCCGATCCGAAACAGTATCAGGATTTTCGCTCGCGCATCACCTATCACACCATGGCGCATGAGCAGTTGCAATTCCTCTATCGCGGCTTCCCTCGCCGTTCGCACCCGATGGCAATTCTCGTGGGCGCCGTCGCCTCGCTTTCGGCGTTCTACCATGACAGTCTCGACATCAACAACCCGAAGGATCGCGAACTCGCCGCCTTCCGCATGGTGGCAAAAATGCCTACACTCACTGCGATGGCCTACAAATACTCGATCGGTATGCCGTTCATGTATCCGCAGAACAATCTCGATTTTGCGGAAAACTTCCTCTACATGATGTTTGCAACCCCCTGCGAACCGTACAAAGTAAATCCCGTGCTCGCCCGCGCGATGGACAAAATTTTCATCCTCCACGCCGACCACGAGCAGAACGCTTCGACTTCGACCGTGCGTATGGCGGGATCTTCCGGCGCCAACCCGTTCGCCTGTATCGGCGCGGGGATTGCCTCGCTGTGGGGGCCTGCGCATGGCGGCGCGAACGAAGCCGTGATTAACATGCTGATCGAAATCGGCAGCAAGGATAAGATCCCCGAGTTCATTCAGGGCGTCAAAGACAAAAAACGCCGCCTGATGGGATTCGGTCATCGCGTGTATAAGAACTATGACCCGCGCGCATCCGTGCTCAAGAAATCCTGTCATGAAGTGCTCACCGAACTGGGCAAGCAGGATGATCCGCTTCTCCAGATCGCGATGGAGCTGGAGCGCATCGCGTTGCAGGATCCTTATTTTGTCGAACGCAAACTCTATCCGAATGTGGATTTCTATTCCGGCATTATCTACCGCGCGCTGGGCATTCCCGCGCAGATGTTCACGCCGTTGTTTGCCCTTGCCCGCACGATCGGCTGGGTCTCGCAGTGGAAGGAGATGATCGAGGATCCGAAATTCAAAATTGGTCGCCCTCGTCAGCTTTTCAACGGCTCCGCACCACGCAAATTCACGCCGATTGAGAAGCGCTAGAGAATAGCCGCGAGAACGATCCCGTAACTGATCGGAATCGTGAGATTATCATCGAGCGAGAATCGCTTGGAATAGAGTTCGGCGAGCGTGGCGGCTAGAGATGCAAGCAGCCCTACCCACAAAAACGTGGGGGGTTGAGCGTAAGTATGGGCTACCGCCCCCGTAATAACCAGAGCACACGCAAAGAAGGCCGCCGTTCCCTGTAGCGATTTCCCCGCGAGAGGAATGTTTCCGAACCGGCGCCCTATCAATGCTGCAAGCGCATCAGCGATTACCAGAATCAGGAGTGCCGCCATGGCAATGGGTTCATCGAAGCACCATATGCAGACAAATCCAGCAATGAGCGTATAACTCGCACCACTGAGCTTTCTGCCCTGCTTTTCATGCGTACGCAGCATACGGCCAAATAACCGCTCATAGATGCGGCCAGTGATCGGAAGGCGATGCCAGAAAAGCTCCACGGTCAACACGATTGCCATCACGACGCCGATCGCAACGCCTGTGGTCTGCCGATCCGTCAACGCGTAACATAACGGCATCCACAGCGAAGAAAAGTGAATCAGCTTGCGTAACCATTCCTGACGGTAACTAATGGAAGAATTTTGGCTCATGGAATTTCGTTGCACTTTGTGACGGATATGGCATTGCTAATCAAAATCATGGGGTTTGACAATGGGACTTAATCCAATTGCATGGCTGGTCTATACCATCATCGAGCTGGTATCGTTGATTTTGTTGATCTGGGTAGTGCTAAGCCTGTTGATCCAGTTCAATATCGTGAACCGCTACCAGCCGTTCGTAAGCAAGGTTTACGCAATCCTGAGCCGTCTGTGCGAACCGATGCTAAGACCCATCCGCAAGTACATGCCAGATCTCGGTGGCATTGATGTATCACCAATTGCATTAATTCTGCTCCTGCAGTTTATTCAATACAGTATCGTGTATTACCGTTAGTTTTTTCCATCTGCCTCACGGAGGTTTGTATGACCACATTACTCATTATTTTGGCCGTTGTTGCCGTCTTTGCCATCGTCATCTACAACCGGCTGGTGGCGCTGCGCCAGAACCGCAAAGGCGCATTCGCGGATATTGATGTGCAGCTCAAACAGCGCTACGACCTCATCCCGAATCTGGTAAGCACCGTAAAAGGCTATGCTACACATGAAAAAGACGTGCTCGAGAAAGTGACGCAGATGCGCGCCGCCGCCATGAATACCGGCAATGCCAACATCGGTGACAAGGCCAAGGCGGAAGGTGCACTCAGCGGTGCGTTGATGCAGTTGCTCGCCGTGGCGGAGAACTATCCTGACCTCAAGGCGAATCAGAATTTTCTGAGTTTACAGTCTGAACTCTCGGATATCGAAAATAAAATTGCCGCCGCGCGTCGCTTCTTCAATAATGCGACCGAAGAATACAATACCGC
>CAZFOM010000115.1:0-6609 GCA_964520155.1 uncultured Rickettsiales bacterium | reverse complement strand
TATAAGAACAGTGCCTAGCGCGCGCGATCTATTCCACTTCAGCCAGCAGTTCCTCGCGAGTAAACAGATCTTTATACACTTCTTTGTTCGGGAATACCTGAGCAAACATTCGGATACCTTCAAACTCCGGATGCTCAGGAATTTTTACTTGATCCAGCAGAATGGATTCCACGCCAATCGCCTGCGCGTTCTTACGGTTGGCACGAATTTGAATCGCAGGCGCCATGGTAAACACATAATGAATGCCATTAGCCACTACCTTACGGAATATGTGCCGAAACACTTCGCGCGTACAATCACCGTTGGCATACTCATCCAGAAACGCTACTCGCGAAATTTCCGCATATGATTTGTACTCAAGATTATACTCTGGCAGAGCCGAGACGAGGTCAACACCGTACATCTCCATAGGGATTTTGAGCGGCTTGCGCGGCGTACGAACCACCATTCTTGCACCGCCTACACATAAGTTGCCTTTGCGTGCGATAAGAATATGGCTGCGACGATCAATTTCGTCCTCGCCACCGGAGAAGTTACTGAGCCCCCAGATCTTGGAATACATCCTCTCGCGCACCTGATAGTATTGGAAGAGTAGCCCAGGTTCACGCGTAAATTCATACACCACAGATTGCGAGAGTCTTTTTGGCCTCGCATATCTGTTTTCCAGCAGTTTTTGCTCGCTTTTCGTAACCACGTCCTTATCCATCATCTCTATCGGATGAGTGACAGATGAACTCTCTACAGCCATGACATTCCCCATGATACTATGCATATCCCGCTCACAAAAACTGTTTTTATTAATAAACCGTAAATCTCATGTCTCATCGTTTACCATTTACTAATAATATTGTCCACACAGATGATTACAGGGATGCAATTTAGATTTAACATGATGTATTTATGCCAAGCACATGTTTTTCATACATAAATGTAAATAGTGGCTTATCGACAATATCACAGAAACAGATTGCAATAATTTGTGTGTGAGCCTACTGCCCATTGGGATTGCTAAGGATAGTGATTAGCCGCTAGCTCTCGTTACCACTTTTTATCGTTTTAGACTCTTATGTGTGGGATTATAGGAATTATTGCAAAACAAGACGTCGGCTTTTCCATTCTGGAAGGGCTGAAACGTCTGGAATATCGCGGATATGACTCAGCGGGAATAGCAACCATTGATCAGGGCAAAATCACACGCGCGCGCGCTAAGGGCAAGCTGTCAGCGCTGGATGCGCTGCTGAAACAATCGCCGTTGTCGGGTTCGGTGGGGATCGGGCACACGCGCTGGGCAACCCACGGCGCGCCGAATGAAATTAATGCCCATCCGCACACGACGGATCAGGTGGCGGTCGTGCATAACGGCATCATCGAAAACTACAAGGAACTGCGTGAAGAACTCACGGCGCAGGGTGTGCGCTTTGAATCGCAAACCGACACCGAGGTCATTCCGCATCTGATCACACGCGAACTTGCGCATGGAAAATCGCCTAAAGACGCGGTTGCGCACACATTGAAGAAATTACGCGGCGCATTTGCGCTGGGCATCATTTTTTCCCATCATCCGGATATGCTCATTGCCGCGCGGCGCGGTTCACCGCTTGCGATCGGGTATGGCGAGGACTCCATGTATCTGGGCTCGGATGCGATTGCACTCGCGCCCTACACGCAGAAAATCAGCTATCTGGAGGATGGCGATTGGGCGGTGATGACGAATATCAGCGTACAGGTCTATGACGAGCAGGATCGTCCGGTCACGCGCGAGGTGCGCCAGACGATGCTGTCGGGTGCAGCGACCGGCAAAGGGAACTACCGGCATTTCATGCTCAAGGAAATTCACGAACAACCCACCGTGGTGGGGCAAACGCTTAATGTCTTTTTCAGGCCGGAAGATGGGACGATTCGTCTGCCTGCCCTGCCCTTTGATCTGAAAACCGTGGAGCGTATTTCGCTGGTGGCATGTGGCACCTCCTATTATGCGGCGCTCGTGGCACGGTACTGGATCGAACAGCTCGCCCACCTGCCGGTGGATATTGATATCGCCTCCGAATTTCGCTATCGCCACCATCGTTTTTCCAAACACCAGCTTACGGTGTTTGTATCGCAGTCCGGTGAAACCGCAGATACGCTTGCAGCCATGCGCGCCTGCAAAGCTGCCGGCGTGAACACGCTCTGCATCGTGAACGTGCCCGAAAGCAGCATGGCGAATGAAGCGGATGCCGCGTTGTTTACTTATGCAGGGCCGGAAATTGGCGTGGCTTCCACCAAAGCCTTCACCACTCAGCTCACCACGCTCGCCTGTTTTGCGCTCGAACTGGCACAGATCCGGCAATCCCTCACCACCGAGCAGATTCAGAAACTCACCCATGCGCTGTCGGAAGTGCCTGCGCGAATGGCGGAGATTCTACACAACGAAGCGTCGATTCAGGCGGTGGCGCATACAATCAGTGCTTGTCGTGACGCACTCTATATCGGGCGCGGCCCGAGTTACGCGATTGCGCTAGAAGGCGCGCTTAAGCTCAAAGAAATTTCCTATATTCATGCCGAAGGCTATGCGGCGGGTGAACTCAAGCACGGCCCCATCGCGCTGATTGACGATTCGGTGCCGGTGATCGTGATTGCCCCTTCGGATGCGCTGTTTGAAAAGACGGCGTCCAACCTCCAAGAAGCCATGGCGCGCGGCGGGCACATCATTTTGATCAGCGATGATGCAGGGATCGCGCATTCCGGCGATCATGCGAAACACATCGTCCGCCTGCCGAGCGTGCATCCGTTTGTCGCACCGATTCTGTTCGCTCTGCCCATTCAGTTGATTGCGTACCATGTGGCGGTGCTCAAAGGCACCGATGTGGATCAACCCAGAAATCTCGCCAAGTCGGTGACCGTCGAATAATCGTATCCCCACTTGTCATCGACGGATTTTTTTCTAATATGGGCACATGGTTGAAAAAAGTTTTGCCCCCAAGGAAATTATCTATCGCGAAGGCGATACGCCCGATGTCGCTTATGTGGTGCTGGCGGGCAAAGTCGATCTGATCAAATCGGTTGGCCGCGACGAAGTGATCTCCGGTAGCGCCGAGGTTGGCAGCGCATTCGGCGAAGAAGCCCTACTGAGCGATCTGGATATACGCCGCAGCACCGCCAAGGCGGTTCAACCCACCAAGGTGTTGATACTGACGCCGGACGAATTTGATCAGCAGCTTGCTGCCACGCCCAAGCCCATTCAGGGCGTGCTGTTTGCATTGGCGCGGGCAGCCGTCGCAAAACCCGCATCACCGGTTGCCGCTGCCGGTAAGCAAGCGGAACCCATCATCGGGGTGGATGTTGGGGACATCAAAGAAATTCGCATTGCACCCGCAAACGACGCCATGAAAAAACTCTTCAAGGAAGAGGTGTTTCCTACCGCGCGTCTGCCACTGCGCATCGGTGGATTCGCGCCCGATGGCGGGTCGGAATCATCCTCGCAACAAAACCATGTGAACATCCCCTCGGAAGGGCCTCCGCTCAAGGTGTCCAAGCAGCATTGCGAACTGGTGGCCGAAGGTGGACAGGTAGTGTTGATTGATCAGGGTAGCCGCTTTAACACCGTGGTCAATGGCACCATGATTGGCCGCGGATATGGGGTGTATTCAGCGGTCTTAAAAAAAGGTGCGAACGAGGTGATTCTGGGAGGAAAACAGTCTCCCTACCGCGTCACCATAGAGCTGGTATAGCAATCGCGCTTGGGTTTTTTGCGATCACTACCGTACACATCCAGGCAATGCCGAAAACAAAAGTAATGGGGAATTTCTGCGTCTGTGAGCAGATGTGTACTAGTACCGTTCCCACAGCCCAGATGAGCATACACACGATCCAGTCATGCACGCCAAACCACACGCCTGCCGCAGCAAAGAGGCAAATATAGGCGGGCAGCCCACTGGAAACATGTGCTTTGGGGTTCCTGATCTTCCAATTGGCACAGGCAGGTAGCGCCGAATAGAACGCCCCCATCAACATGGGAAAAATACTATGATCTTCCAACGCGCGATACAGCATCCCGATCACCATGAAAGCCACCCATGTTTTGACCGAAAAAAAACGATCAATCATATCCATGGCAAACAGCATCACGACAGCAACACCCGCAAGTGCGAGTAACAGGAAGGTTTCACCGAATCCATGTTGGATATAGAGTGCCGCGAACCACAGCGTAATCAGTAGCTCCACCCAGAGATATTGTGCGGGCACCGCAGCGCCGCAATAGCGGCATCTGCCTTTGGTCATGAGCCAGGAAAGGATCGGGAACAAATCACGCGGTTGCAGTTCGGCGTTACAATCACCGCAATAAGGCGTGCGCCCGAACAGCTTGTCGTTTCGCGGCAGGCGGTAAATCGGGTTGGTAGCGAAATTGCCCGCCGCAAGCCCCATGAACACTGCCCATATCAGGCCTGCGACCCAGAGGCCGGAAAGCTCCATGCCTAGTTCTCAACGCGAGAAGTAGGGTTGATGATTTTATCGAGGAATCGACCCTGAAACAGAGAAATGCCAAGCGCCTGACCGTAGTCCACCGCCTGTTTATTATCGCAGCGGCAAAGGATGATGCGGTTTGGCCCACAGGCGGCAATCGCATCCGCCACGCGTTTGTTCTCCTTGGATTTGATATCGCTTTCCATATCCGCGTTCCATTGCAGTTTGGCGAGGTCAAAGCCCAGGCGTTCGCGGTCGATCTGCGTGATGCTGAGATTGGTCAACCCGTCCAGACATACGCGGTAGCCGAGTTTCTGCACCGTATCCTTGGCGATCAGGAAGGCGCTCATATCGTTATACACGTCCGCCACCTGAATCTCGATCACGATCGACACTTTCACCGACGGTTTGATCGCAGCATCGAATTCCATGAAGCGGTTGGAAAGCAGCGTTTCGACATTGAGATTTAGACTCACCGGCGCATCGAAGAACCGTCCGGCATTGCGCGACAGCATATCGAGCATCCTGAGATCCAGAATCGTGGTAAGATACTTGAACAGCCAGCGGTTGCTCAGGAAATCGGCGTCCGACTTTAACATCTGCCGCAGATGCCCGATATTGATATAGATCTCATCGAACACCCGCCGGATCATCATGTTTGGCACCGCCGCACAGACCGGTTGACGGCGCAGCACCTTACTCACGTCGGCATTCGACAGATCGCGTTCGACTGTCACCAATCGCGCCGGCGTAAACAGTTTGAGCTTACCATCTGACAACGGCACCGAGGCTTCCGCAGAGGCTGCCGCTGAAGCGGATGCGGTGGGCATGGTGGTGCGCGCCGCTGCCGCAGCACCGCCCTGCGCCGCCACGCGCGAGGCGGTTGCGAGTTTGGTTTTGCACAGTTCGAGGAACTGGGTGTACTCCACGCTTAGATCATGCAGCTTGCAGAAATCGGGGTTTTCCTGATTTTCGGAACTGTAAGCCAGCGGATCATCCATGAACAGATAGCGTAGCTGAAACACCACTTTGTCCAGAATGGTTTTGGTGACGTTGCGCACGACAACAAAAATATCCGAGTCCGCGCATACGAAAATTCCGCCCTGATTCGCCTTGAGGAGATCATTGACCAGATTGACCGCAATTTTGATCTGGTAATCGCTACGATAATGCTCAAGCAGGCGGGAAAACCGAAAGTGCATCGCGCGCCAGCTATTGCATTCGTCCTTAATGCCGGACACGGTTTCGACCAGTTTGGCTTCTGCATCTTTGGTGGCGGTAAACATGAAACTCCCTGTTTTTTCAATATCCTCTATAGCACAACCGGTTGTGCGCTCAATTCCAATTTTTCACTCGCGCTGCAGATTCTTCTCGATCGTCTTAAATTCGACGTAGCCTTCGAGCGATTTGGTATCGAGGGTTTTTTCCGGACTTTCGAGGTTGCCCACGAACAGCAGTTTGAGGATGGGTGGCTTTTCCGCCTGCAGGCTGGTGAGCGCAAACTCCACACTGGTATTCATGCGCCAGTTGAGCAGATCAATGATGCCCGATAAGGTGGCTTTGGATTCACTGGTGGTCATCAGTATGCCTGGCGTTTGCGCCTTGCCGTTGGTGACATTGAAATTCCCCTGCAAGGTGGCAATCAGGGTTTCACCCCCGGGAAACGCCTGACGCACCACGTTTAGAATATCGGCCACGGAGCGCACCGCCGAAACCGCCTGCACAATGCGGCGTAGATTGAAGCCGCGCACCTGAATGTTGCGCCCTGCCACACCCACCTTACCACTGAGGTTCGACATCATGAAATGCGGGCTGACTCCGGAGCTTTGGAGAACGCCGTTGAGATTGAATATGCCATCCATATCCTCAAACAGCGGCGTCACCTGAATGAGTTGGTTGACCGCGATGTTATCCAGCCGGAAAGCGATATTGAGTTGCGGGAGCTTTCCACCGGCAAGCGTCGTTTTTGCTGCAAGCCCCGCTCCCCAGATGCGGGCGCTTAGAGGCTCTAACGTCAGTTTGCGTTCGTTGATTGTACCCTTCGCGGTGAAATTGCTAAAATCAAAACTGTGGTGCGTCAGGCGATCAAAGGCGAGATCGAAGGTAACATCCATTTCATCAAGCCAATCGACGTTGATCTGCTCCTTCGACCAGCCGTCTTTATCC
>CAZFOM010000114.1:5340-6674 GCA_964520155.1 uncultured Rickettsiales bacterium | reverse complement strand
CGTCATTCGCTCGGTGAAGGGAAAACCCGTCACGCTGGTATCGTTTCTGTCCGGGCGCGGTTGCAAAAACAGCAGCATTCAGAACGCGCATCTGCAGGAGTTGGGAAAACACACCGCGAACATGCACCTCGCGATCACGGATTTCACCCTGCAACGAACCAACGCGCTCTCGCTTATGGGGTGGGAGAAGCTGCGTGTGGCAATTGGTGACAGCGCCGACCGGATCGAAAAGGGACTAACCGAGATGCTTGCTAAGGAAATGGATTATCTTCGTACGCACTGGCCGGCACAACTTCCCGCCGGTGTCATCCATGCCGATCTGTTTCCTGATAATGTGTTTTACATCGACCAGAAACTCACCGGTATCATTGATTTCTATTTCGCCTGTAACGATATTCTTGTGTATGATCTTGCGATCATCATCAACGCCTGGTGCTTTGAACAGCAACGCGAATTCAATATCACCAAAACCCGGGGGTTGCTGCGTGAGTATCATGCGGTGCGACCCATTTCCGATGCCGAGCTTGAAGCGCTCCCCATCCTCTGTCGCGGTGCCGCTCTGCGTTTTCTACTTACCCGCGCGTATGACTGGCTGAATCCCGTCGAAGGCGCCGTCGTCACCCCCAAAGATCCCATGGAATATGTACGCAAACTGCGCTTCCATCAGTCGGTCAAGCATCACGGGGAATATGGGCTGTAGGTTTCAGGTGTCAGCTTTCAGCTTTCAGCTTGCGCGATTTTTCGTTACGCTGACAGCCGACACCTGACAGCTGGCACTAACACATGAAACACATCTCCATCTATACTGACGGTGCGTGTAGCGGAAACCCTGGCCCGGGCGGGTGGGGAGCGTTACTGGTCTATGGTGACACCGAGAAAGAACTTTCCGGTGGCGAGAAGGAAACTACGAATAATCGCATGGAGATGATGGCGGTGATTGTTGCGCTGGAATCACTGAAATCGCCTTGCAAGGTGAATCTCTATACCGACAGTAAATATGTGCTTCAGGGCGCGACCGAATGGATGAAAAGCTGGAAGGCGAAGGGCTGGAAAACAGCAGACAGAAAACCCGTCAAGAATCAAGATCTATGGCAACGGCTCGACGAAGCCCTGCAGCGCCATGCCATCACATGGCACTGGGTGAAAGGCCACGATGGTCATCCTGAGAATGAGCGGGTCGATGCGCTGGCGAGGCGAGCTATAGGTTGAGTTAACAGATAAACAAGTAATGCTGTTAATTACTGAGAAAATTAAAACAATATAATTCATATAGTTAGGATTTTGGCAAAATCTTAACCAACATGTTTGTATACTCAGGTCTTATTACTTGGGAG
>CAZFOM010000114.1:0-5330 GCA_964520155.1 uncultured Rickettsiales bacterium | reverse complement strand
ATCAAAAAAGATTGATGCTCATCAAATCGAGACAATGATTCAATCTATGTACTCCTTCGAAAGACATAATGCGTTTCCGGCTGCTCGTCTAATAGAAGACTTTGATTTTGATTTGTATAGCGCTGTTTGCCCCATGGATTTCAAGATGCGTGTTCTTCAGGTTGCATCTTATGAGCCTTATAAAATGCGAGGAACATGGAAAATCTCAACGCTTTTCAAGGCGGTCAGAAATCGTGAAGATCTGGCATTTGTATTATCTCAGATTCGTGACGCTTGGGGTAAACACACGAATCGTGAAATTGGATTAGAAATGTTCGCGAAATGGTTAAAAGATGACATTAATTCTGAGCTCGAACAACCATTCCGTCTTGATCGTTTTGAATCCAAAGAAATCGTATCTGGACGTTTAGGCACCTTGGCTATGCGTATTGGCCAAAGTGATTTGCCACAGGTGATAGATCCTGATGATAAGGTTGCGCCCGAAATTATCAGTGAAACCATTACATGCTCGGCCATTTTTCTAGCATGTATGAGGGCTTTTGCTACTACACCAGGATCAACGCATTGGCATTCGTTGCGTGCAAACCCACCGGGTGGGACAATGTATTCTTTGAATGAAGAAAAATTTTTTGAGATGACCGGTGTTGATATTACAAAGACAGATGTATGGACTGCACTGAACGCAAGAAGTATTATGGATCTTGATTCTTTCGGTAAATTCCCTGTGAACCCGATTGAGTCAACAGATGTAACGAGTCCTGGGGTTATTTCTGTGGGGCCGACACAGATATTCTGTAATACGCACAACAATGTAATGCAGAAAGCATATGTTGTTCGACAATATATTTACAATAACTTGATGCCACTATTTGTAGCGGCAGGGATTAGTCAGGATGAGGTGATCGGTGCGTTGGATTCTCGACTGAATTTCTATCTCGATCAGAATGCAAAAGATACCATGGCAACGCGCCCCACAGATAAATGTGTTCATCAGATTGAGGGTGCAAAGTCCCCTTCAACTCACCGCAGAAACTGAAGCATGTTTGAGTAACGATCCGTCCAGACCCGCGCATTGCCTGCGGGAATCTGGCTCCAGCCTTTCGCAAGCACCGCGTGTTTACGATCCGGCGCGAGTGGTGTGGTCATGAACACCCAGTTTGAGGTGAAGGAAAGAGGATCCCTTTTCTTGTCGGCAAGAAACTCTTTGTGGAATGCCTCCATCCCGAGTAACGGCGCGAGTGCCCCGAACAGGTTTCTCAGATCAAAAAACCGGTTCGATATGTTGAAGGCGATCATTCCCCCATCTGCCAGTTTGTCACGATACATGGTAATGGCCTCCTGCGTGAGCAGATGCAGCGGAATCGCGTCCGACGTAAACGCATCCATGATGATCAGGCGATAGGTTTCGTCCGGCTGTTCGGATATGCGTTTGCGCGCATCGCCCAACATGAGTGTGTGGGTGGAAGGGCAATCGCGCAGATAACTGAAATAGGCAGGATTTTGTGCGATGGCGATGACTTCGGGATCGATTTCGATTGCGTCAAAATGCGCCCCCTTTTCCAAACACAACACCGTGCCGGCACCCAGCCCGCCCAAGGCAATGGGATAGGTTCTGAGACGGGCAGGCACCAGATCCAGCACTTCCATCAGTGGCGCATAATAAGACACCACATTCAGACGTTTCTCGGGATCTTTCGATTGCACGCCATGTAGCGTGGTGCCATGCTTGAATACGTTCGCATTCAAGGCAGGATCAAAATACACCGTGTTGATGCCAAAGAAGCTACGGCCTGCATAGAGTATGTTACCGTCGGCATTGAGCTTGATCACGATGGACGGAAATAAAAACAAGGTTGCCACCACCAGCGCAAAACCGATACGGCGTTTATAAAAACGCAATAGGAGCGCAATCGCGACGGCACCGGATAATAGTTGCAGCAATAACGTGATGGACAAAAATGGGATATACTGTTTAAGCCATGCCGTAGCATCCACAAACGACGGAATCGCGTTTCTGAGCGAGAGGTAGGTCAACCAAAACAGCGACAACGCTGCGCCGCACGCGAGTATAGGAAATAGATATTCCTCCAGCCACGGACGTTTATGCTGTGATAGATCTTTCTGGTTGGGTTTCAACAGTGCGGCGAGCGCAATCGTGAGACTATATTCCCAGGAACCATTGAATAGTACGGGAGCGAGCAGTGAAGCAAAAATTCCACCCAGCACACCGCCGACCGAAATCCACAGATAATACTCACCCAGATGCGTTGGATGGGGCTTGGCACGCGCAAGCAACAGATGTGCCCAGCAGGCGAAACCGAACATCAACCCGAAATGCAATACCGCAAGTTGAATTGCCAAAGAGGGGGCGTGGATGATGGATAAGAACACCAATACAAATGGCACTACCAGCAGTTTGGGTTTTGATGCCAACCACTCCGGCAGCGAAGAAAAGGCAATGATGAAAGAAAGCAGATACAGCGCAAGTGGGATTACCCACAACAGAGGCGCAGATGCAATATCCGTGGTAAAAAACGTGGTAACGCTGATGAATAAACTAGAAGGAATAAAGGCCAGAAATACCCAGTATGCCCTAATGCGCCCGATCGGTTTTGCTACCTCCTGTGCGTGCTGACTTGGAATAGTATTGCGCACGTTGCGTGACATTAACCAGAGCGAAGCAACCATCAGCAATAGAAATAAAACGAATCCAATACTCCAGTAGAACTTGATTTGATCCAGATCGAAAAATGGCTCAATCGCAAAGGGAAAGGCGAGCAATGCCAGCAGGCTTCCGGCATTGCTTGCAGCATAGAGAAAATAGGGGTTGTGCGCATGGGGATGCACCGTGCGCGCAAACCATCCCTGCGACAAGGTGTTGGTCGTAGATAGCACAAAGAAAGGTATCGCGAGCGACAGGCTGAAACTAATCACGATCCACCAGACCGGATGCAGCGACGCATCGGTATAGCTGTGAATCAGGATGTTGAGCGGTAAAAAAGCAAGCCCCAGCAGGCCAACCACACCATAGCCCACCGACTGCACGCGAAACGAATGCGAGCGCAGCAGAAGATAGGAAAACAAATATCCAAGCAGCAGCGTAAACTGGAAAAACACCATCGCCGTGCCCCATACAAAGGGCGATCCACCCAGCTCCGGCAGTATGGATTTGGTTGCGAGTGGCTGAATCAGAAACAGCAGAAACGCACTAAAGAAGGTGGCAACGGTGGGAAGCCACCCCAAGCCGGAAGACACGCGCGCAGATGCCATATTCACTCCAAGGGTTTATTCATCCATACGGAGTGACGTGATGAGACTCAAGTGGATTTATTATTAAACTATACCCATGTCATACCTGCGAAAGCAGGTATCCAGATCGCCGAATGTGTGATGTAAGGTGAGGTCTGGATGCCAGCTTACGCTGGCATGACAACAGCACCTGAGTGTGCAGGATGAAAACCCCTACGCAGCCTCAGCCCGATTCACTTTGCTTTGCAGCGCGGCTTGTGCAGCAGCTAAGCGTGCGACAGGGACGCGGTAAGGGGAGCATGAGACATAAGTAAGCCCAGCTTTCTGGCAAAACGCAATGGATGCCGGGTCGCCGCCATGTTCCCCGCAGATGCCGAGTTTGATGTCCGCGCGGGTTTTGCGTCCGCGCTCGGCAGCGATTTCAATCAACTCACCTACACCTTCGGTATCGAGCGTGACGAATGGATCTTGTTCCACAATGTGCTTGGTCTTGTAAATCTCGATGAATGAGGCGGAATCATCGCGCGAGATGCCGAGCGTCGTCTGAGTAAGGTCGTTGGTGCCAAAGCTAAAAAACTGTGCGTGCTTGGCGATCTCTCCGGCTTTGAGCGCTGCACGCGGTAGCTCGATCATCGTGCCAACGAGATACTCGATCTTGGTGCCGGTGGTTTTGGATACCTCTGCATACGCCTGATCCACCACGGCTTTCATCATCTCGAGTTCTTTGGGTGTCATGACGAGCGGGATCATGATTTCGGGAATGACTTTTGCTTTTGATGATTTGCTCACCTCCGCCGCCGCTTCAAAAATCGCGCGCGCCTGCATTTCATAAATCTCAGGGTAGGTGATGCCCAGACGGCAGCCGCGATGGCCGAGCATCGGGTTTGCCTCGTGTAGTGCGGCCGCGCGGGCTTTGATAAACTCCACGGTGACGCCCGCGGACTTTGCAACTTCGAGCATCTCCGCTTCGGTGTGCGGCAGGAACTCGTGCAACGGTGGATCGAGCAAGCGGATCGTTACAGGCAGTCCTTCCATGATACGGAAGATTTCGATGAAATCCTGACGCTGCATCGGGAGCAATTTGGCAAGCGCTGCTTTGCGTTTTTCGACCGTGTCTGACACGATCATCTCGCGCATGGCGGTGATACGCGCGGCGTCAAAGAACATATGTTCGGTACGACACAGGCCAATACCTTCGGCACCGAACTTGCGAGCGGTCGCTGCGTCAGCGGGGGTTTCGGCGTTGGTGCGAACCTGCATGGTGCGAAGTTCGTCCGCCCAACCCATGATGGTCGAAAAATCGCCTGATAGTTGAGGCTCGATGGTGGGAACTTTGCCAGCAATCACTTCGCCGGTGGAACCGTTGATGGTGATGAAGTCGCCTTCTTTTACAGTCGTACCCAGCACCTTGAATTCTTTGTTTTTGTAATCCACGCGTAGATCGCCTGCGCCAGACACGCAAGGCTTACCCATGCCGCGTGCCACGACGGCAGCGTGTGACGTCATTCCGCCACGCGCGGTGAGGATACCTTGAGAAGCATGCATCCCGTGAATATCCTCAGGTGAAGTTTCGATGCGTACCAGAATTACCTTTTCGCCATTGCCCGCGCGGTGCTCGGCTTCTTCGGCGGAAAACACCACCGTACCGGCAGCGGCGCCAGGCGATGCAGGGAGTCCTTTGCACAAGAGTTTTTTCTCGGCTTTGGGGTCGAGCGTCGGGTGCAAGAGCTGATCGAGCGAAGCCGGATCAATGCGCTTGATCGCTTCTTGTTTGGTGATGAGTTTTTCGGCGACCATATCCACCGCGATCTTGAGCGCAGCGGCGGCAGTGCGTTTGCCCGATCGCGTCTGCAACATATAGAGTTTGCGATTCTGCACGGTGAACTCGATGTCCTGCATATCGCGGTAATGCGATTCCAGTTTTTGATAGACTTTCACCAGCTCGGCAAACACGTCCGGCATGGATTCTTCCATCGAAGGTAGATCCGAACCGGACGCCTTGCGACCCTGAATCGTGATCGCCTGTGGGGTGCGGATACCGGCCACGACATCCTCGCCCTGCGCGTTGATGAGGTATTCGC
>CAZFOM010000113.1:0-6697 GCA_964520155.1 uncultured Rickettsiales bacterium | reverse complement strand
CGCCACAACACTGGATCGCTTAGAGCAGGTGGGCAAACCACCACCCATGACCACGATTCAGAACCCAACCACCAAACCGGAGTACCAACCCTTGAGCTGGCCGCTTCCGCAGGAACAGCCACCGTCCGTGCGCCATGCTAATTCGCTATGGCAACCCGGATCGCGCGCCTTCTTCCGCGATCAACGCGCCGCGCGCGTGGGCGACATATTGCGTATCAAGATCAATCTGGATGATCGCGCGGAAGTCACCAACCAGACGCGAAACTCGCGCGAGAATAACGATCAGGTGGGCGCGCCGAATGTCTTTGGATTAGAGAAAAAAGCTCTGGGCATTCTGCCAGGCACCGTGGATCCCACCAATCTGCTGTCTTTGAATAGCAGCAATGACATGAACAGCACCGGCCGTATGCGGCGCGAAGAAAAAGTCGAGACCATGGTGCCTGCGACGGTCACGCAGATCCTCCCTAACGGTAACATGGTGATTTCAGGACGTCAGGAGATTCGCATCAATTACGAAATCCGCGAAGTTGCGATCGACGGTGTGGTACGCCCGCAGGATATCAATTCCGATAATACCATTGATTCGACGCAAGTTGCCGAAGCGCGTATCAATTATGGTGGCCGCGGTCAGATCATGGAAAAGCAGCAACCTCGCTGGGGTAGCCAGGTGGTTGACGTGTTGTCACCGTTTTAGGTGTTACATTTAGGCACGGTTGTCATACCAGCGAAAGCTGGTATCCAGAGATCAAACTTATGAGGCGCGAATAGTTATAGCTGGATGCCAGCGTTCGCTGGCATGACAGAGAAGCGCAAAAATTGAGTTTGCAGCAAGGAAGTAGTGTAAATGCAAACAACCTAAATTCCGACACCCGCTTGTTGTGCATGATACCGGTTCCATGAACCGATACCGGATGAAGGCGATACCGCGTGCCCAGTGCTTACATCCGTAACTGCAAAGCCGTATCCACCCTGCGCTTTCGACATATCCACCATTTGCAAGGCTCGGCTAGGTAGTGAAAGTTCCGATTTCTGCATTACCGGCATTTCCATCTGGCGCATCTTCTCTGCCGATTTACCGACTTTTTCACCTTGTGAGGGCGTGGGATCGGGAGAGGTGTTTTGACGAAACCAGTTTGCGGGATTTAATTTAGCGCCTATGCCGCCCATGCTGACACCGCTGGAATGTCCCATCGCTGTGACGTTCTCTGTCAGTTTATCGAGAAACGCGCCAAGCGCCATGATGCAGTCGTTGATCCTCTCGCCCGCAAGCTCAACGACCTTGTTTCCCATATTCTCAAGATGTTGCATCAATCCCAGATGGGGGCCCTGATTCGACATAAGCAACTCCACACTACTATCTGATTATAGCCTCAAACCCGATAGCGGTGTATGAACTATTTATGACCGTCAGGCAGGTAGTTATAGATTATCACGCACCGCATCTGCGGGATACGCAAAACAAGTTTTCTGCTCTGCAATCAATAGCTTGCATGTAGATTGCGCCTGTGTTTCAGACAATGCCTCAATACGCGCGCGATGAAGTTTATCCTCTTGCACCTTCGTTTTAGTGATTGCGACCGTCGCAGACGACAGCATATCCGGCGCGAGCTGCTTTGCGCGGTTTACGGCTTTTACCGCGTCCTCGACTCTGGAGAACGCGCCAACCTGAATGCCCCAACCCGATCCGGCGGACTGAGTTGGCGAATAGGGTGCATTCTGAGATTGCGCGCTACCAGGCAACTCTTTTACCTGAGATGGAGGAGTAAATCGCACCGTTGAAACCCGATCATCGGAGGCATCCCCCTGCCCCTCGACACCTTCACTCGAAGGGCTTTCATTCAAACTTGCAAGCTGTACGGAAGCATTCTTCTCGCGCCCGAGCGAAGCGACTTTCTGGAAACTCTGATCCATGAGCGTGACCATCTGATCGTCACGGCTTTTAGCCGTCTGCCCACCTAAGACTACGCCGATCAGACGATGCCCACCACGGCGCGCTGAGGTCACGAGATTAAAGCCTGACATGCGTGTGTAGCCGGTTTTCAAACCGTCCGCACCGACCAGACGCGACAGCACGCGGTTATGCGATTCATAGGTTCTGCCGTTAAACGAAAATGCGCGTGTCTTAAACAGCGCATAATGTTCGGGGTAATGTTTGCGAAGCGCCAGTGCAAGTGCCGCCATATCGCGTGCGGTCGTGATCTGACGTTTGTCTGGTAAGCCCGAAGCATTCGTAAACGTGGTATTCTTCATCCCCAGAGAACGGGCTTTCTGCGTCATCATGCGAGCAAAGCGATCTTCGGATCCGCCAATCGCTTCCGCGAGCACTACCGCTGCATCATTGGCCGAGCGCACGATCAGACCGATCACCGCTTCGCGCACGGAAATCGTGTCCCCGGGTTTCAAAAATAAATTAGTAGGTGCCTGTTCGGACGCATTGAACGATACTTTCAAATCCTGATCCCAGCGCAAACGCTTTTTCTCAAGCGCCTCGAAGGTGAGATACAAGGTCATCATTTTAGTGAGCGACGCCGGATGGCGAACCGCGTTTGCGTTGTTGGCATAAATCACATTGCCGGAATCCGCATCGATCACCAGTGACGCATGTTTAGAAGGATCCGGCAGCGCGCGGGCAGCATTCGCTGCTGCGCTTACACGGTTTTTATTTCGTGAAGCCGCCTGACGCAGTTGCTTGTTACGGCTTGATACGGTCGAACGCTTCTTAGCCGAACGGTTCTTTGTGACCTTACGTTTAGGTGCTGCTTCTTTTTTGACGCTTTGCGATTGCTTGGATTTTGCTTTTGTTTCATTCGCATTTGCCTGCGCATCGGGCGCATATGCCAGCGCGCACACCAACAGAAATGCCAATACAAACCACTTCGCCTGCTGTAGTAAAAAGGTCATTTTTCTAGGATTTCCAAAGCCGTTGGATGGATTAAGCGCCATATTTCCCCGTATCAATTTTTTGTATTTTTTTAAGTATGCAACAAAATAGTTTATAAATTACTAACAAAAATCAAGCAATTAATGAAGCATTAAAGATAAATTCCTTACATTAGGCATATCGGTCATTCCAAAGCCCTGGGAGTGCTTCGCGCTTGACTCGCTTACGTTTTGTTCTAGAGTCGTGTTGCATTGCAACGAACGGATACGCTTAACGTGCATATGCGTATCGTGTTGCATTTCAAATAATCCCAATCCCATGTCTTCAGGACGCAACCACTCATACGTTATAACCACGGAGATTTCATATGCCTCAGGCACAGAAAAAAACAGCCGCTAAATTTTCCCCCTCGAAATATACCCCCTCTAAAGTGACCCCTATCAAGGAAGCGATCAGGCCTGCGGTAGAAGCTCCCAAGGCGTTTGCCCGCGCTACCTTGTCCGCACTTGAAGATAGCCAGCATTCGGCAGAACATGCCATCAAAGCCGGTTCGGATACGATCCGCGATTTCGCCACTAACGTGATGAGCAACAGCGCACAAGAAGTGCAGAAAATTCAGGAAAAATGGTTCGCCATTTCGCGCGAGGCATCGGAGAATATGTCCCGCAGCTTTGAATCGGCTTCTCATGCGTTCAACGACGTGCTGGAAGTAGGCAAAGAGAATATGGAAGCCGCGATGGAGATTTCGGATGCTTCGACCGAAACCTTCAAAACCATGGCAAACGAGTGTGTGAATTTCGCCAATGAGCTGTTCGCCGAAAACGTGGAAATCAGCAAAGATTTCTTCTCCTGCCGTACCATGCACGATTTATTCGATCTACAGAGCAAACTGGTGAAATCCAATCTGGATGCTTGCTTCACGCAGTTCAGCAAACTGATGGAAATGGCTATGGAGTTTACCAGCGAAACCGCAGAGCCGATCAATGAGCGCTTCTCGGAAACCACTGAGCGCCTGACCAAAGCCTTCGCCAGTGCGGTGTAGCAGCTCGCATACTAAACGATTCGATCAAAAAAGGCACCGTTTATGGTGCCTTTTTTTATGTTAAGTAGGGCACGTTCCATCCGTTACGCTAAGACATGCTGCCCTAGGCGACTTCTTCTATATCCACCCCCGCAAACAGCTCCAGTTCGCGAACAATTGCACGATCCAGCGCCTTACTGTCATGCGGATCGACGTTGAGCTTTTTGCCCACCGATTCCATTTCCGCTTCACTCAACTTGAGTGGCAGTATGAGGGTTTCGTGATATTGCACGGGAAGCCCTATCACCTTGCGTACCAACTGCGACAGCGCTATTTCACTGCGCTCAGACTCCGTGAGCAACTTCGACACCAGCGCAGTGGAGCAGTTAAGCGCAACCTCGCTTTTGCGCGGAGCCGATTTACTTGCTGCCTGCCTTGGTGCCTGAGGCGATACCGGCTCTCGCTTAGGGGTTTCCTGAGGGACTGTTTTGGGGTGAATCACCACCGGTCTAGGTGCAGCAGGCGCCACATGAATCAATTTTTCCGTATCGAAAAACTCAGGGTGCAGTTTTTCAATCACCGGCTCAACGCGCACCTGCTCTATCGGTTTCATGCTCGATACCAGCTGTAACACCGACTTATCGGATTCGGCTTTCGGGGTCACCATGGTTTCGGGTTTTCGCACCTGCCCAATATCGGTAATCGGCCGAAACACGGTTGCATAGATGCGGAATTCACCATGATCATAGCGTTCCATCTCGATGGCGTGTTCGTTTGCTTCATCCGCAAACAGGTAATACGCAAACGCCTGAGCGGGCTTATCCTTGCCGCTGAGCTGGTGATGCCCTTCGAGCCATTCGCCGCGAATCCCATCCAATACCTTGTGATACGTGCCGGTAAACCAGCCATCAAGCCTTTGCGAATCGGTCGGATTAAGCACCAGCTTGTCCTGCATGAACACGCTATCACGGTTTTCGAGCGCACGCCCGAAAAACGCTTTCTGGTCGTCGGCATCCAGCCGCATGGAGATCGCCAGATACGAATCCTCTCCTTCCAGTTGAAGAATCATCTGTATGGGGGTGCTTAGTGACGCGTGAGAAAGCTGATAGCTCACAAATCGCTGATCGTCGAACCTATAGCTGTGCACGCCAGAAATCGAAAAGCGCTTTCCACTCAGGAGAGCCTGCGGCATAAAGCCGAATCCGATGGAATATCCCATATGCAGATCCGACAGCAGCGACAGATCCGTATGCGCCTGCTTGCCGCCGCGCAGCCAGTTTTTGATGGTCGAAAACACCCTTCCCTCCTACTCATTTACCCATGCCAATGTTTTGGGGCGCAACCATAGTACACCCCATCTTTCTTTACTAGTATTAATATGTTTATTAACAGGCCATTCGTTGACCGATGAGTCTATCGGTTTTTGCTCTTGAGCATTCCCCGTTTCTCGCGGTTCCAATCACGCTCCTTGATCGTCTCGCGTTTTTCGTATTCACGCTTGCCTTTGGCCAATCCGATTTTGACCTTTGCGATGCCGCGCGCGTTGAAATAGATGGCGAGCGGAATCAGTGTGACGCCTTTGGTACGAATCTGCCCGAGCAGTTTTTTGATCTGCCTGGCGTGAAGCAGTAATTTTCTGGCGCGGCGCGGCTCGTGGTTATGGCGATTGCCACCGGCATACACCGGAATATCGGCGTTGAACAACCATAACTCGCCAGCGGTTTCACCCGCATAGGCATCCTGAATGTTGGCACGACCGGCACGCAGCGATTTCACCTCGGTGCCGTGTAACACCATCCCTGCTTCAATCTCATCCTCTATAAAATAATCGCGCCGCGCCCTGCGGTTGAGCGCCACGGTCTTGCTCTGCGATTCGGAGGTTTCCGCCATGTACGATGGCCTAGATCAAAGCGAGCGATTTCAACACGGCCTGCACCTGCTGTTTGCTTTCCGCCATCAGCGGAACGAGCGGCAGGCGGACGGTTTCCTCGCATTTCTTCATCAGAGAGGCCGCATATTTGACCGGCGCAGGGCTGGTTTCGCAGAACATGACCTGATGTAGCGGCACAATTTTCTCATGCAGCTTGAGTGCGAGGGCAAAATCTCCGCTTAACGTAGCATTCTGCACCGAGGCGCAGTGTTTGGGCATGATGTTGGAAGATACCGAAATACAACCCTGCCCACCCTGTGCGTTGAACCCCACCGCGGTGATATCCTCACCGGACAGCAATTCAAAACGGTTGCCCACCCGCGCACGCAGACTTGATACGCGAGCGAGATCCCCCGTCGCGTCCTTGATACCCACGATGCGCGGCAGTTCGGCGAGGCGTTCAAACGTCGTGTCCTTGATATCAATCACCGAGCGGGCAGGAATGTTATACACCACGATGGGTATGTTCGTCGCATCGTGGATCGCCTTGTAATGCTGATAAATGCCTTCCTGTGTCGGTTTGTTGTAATACGGCGCCACGATCAGCGCCCCATCAGCGCCTTTCTTTTCGGCATGTTTGGTAAACATGATGGCTTCTTCGGTGTTATTGGCACCGGTACCGGCCATCACCTTTGCCTTGCCTTCCGCCGCTTCAATACAGAGTTCCACTACGCGGTTATGTTCTTCATACGACAAAGTGGGGGATTCGCCCGTCGTACCGCAAGGAACGACCCCATGCACGCCTTCGGTCACCTGCCAGCGCACAAACGCCTGAAAGGCTTTTTCATCCACCTTGCCGTTTTTGAAGGGCGTTAAGAGCGCCGTGTAGATTCCTGAAAACATAGAACATATGTTAGTGTTTGAT
>CAZFOM010000112.1:4030-6716 GCA_964520155.1 uncultured Rickettsiales bacterium | reverse complement strand
AACCAATCCTTTTCTAAACACCTCTGCTCCTAACCAGTTTTCAAGCATTTTGATGACAGATGATCCTTTACTGTAGGAAATAGCATCGAATATCTGATCAACCTCAATAGGATCATTTACTTCCAACATCAACTGATCGAGAAGATGATCTTTGAGCGAAGGTTTCTGGGAAAGATTACGATGCGGAGAGGTATCCTCATCGTCATCCGGATTCATTTTGACCGAGGTGTAATGCAGCTCGGACGGTGACTCATCGAACTCATAGTCACTGCCATCCTCCTCACCGGAGTACGTCTCTTCCCATGTATCTGCTTCCGCCGAATCCGAAGCGGGAGATGATTCCTCTGATTCCTCCGCATCTGTCTTGTTTGCCGTTTCTTCTGACTCGGTATCATCGTCCGCAGAATTTTGGTGCTGTTCGTGTGTCTCTTCTGCGCTCAGAAGCGGATTTTTTTCCATCTCCTGTTCGATGAATTCTGCCAGTTCTATTGAGGAAAGCTGCAACAGCTTGATGGACTGCTGCAACTGCTGGGTCATGACCAGCGTTTGCCCTTGCCGGAGTTCGAGTTTCGGACTTACGGAGGACGACATACCCGCTACAGGCTAAACCGTTCGCCCAGATACACGCGCCGCACCTCATCATCATCCACGATCTCCGAGGGCGTTCCCTCCATCAGCACTGCCCCATCGTGAATGATATAGGCACGGTCAATGATATCGAGCGTGTCGCGTACGTTGTGATCGGTAATCAGCACCCCGATGCCACGATCTTTCAGATGCGAAACCAAGGTGCGAATGTCGGATACGGCGATCGGGTCGATACCGGCGAGCGGCTCATCCAGCAGAATGAAAGACGGGCGGCAGGCAAGCGCTCGCGCGATTTCCACGCGACGGCGTTCCCCTCCCGAAAGAGTAATCGCAGGCGCCTGACGCAAATGCGTGATCGAGAACTCACCCAATAACTCATCCAGTATTTCCTGGCGCTTGACCGCAACCGGTTCGTTCACTTCCAGCACCGCCATGATATTTTCTTCTACGGTCATGCCACGGAATATCGAGGATTCCTGAGGCAGATAGCCAATCCCCAGACGCGCGCGCCGATACATCGGCAACATGGTGATATCCGTTCCATCGAGCAGAATGCGGCCATAATCAGGCTGAATCAACCCCGTGATCATGTAGAAACTGGTGGTTTTTCCCGCCCCGTTCGGCCCGAGCAACCCGATCACCTCGCCGCGATCCACCCTGAGGCTGATGTTACGCACCACGGGACGCTTGGAAAAACTCTTGCCTACATTGTGTATTTCCAGTCCGGATTGCTTCAGCACAAGTGTGGGGCCGGAATATCCGTCAGGTGTGGGGCGGTTGGTATGGTCTTGTTGATCCTGCATTCAACAACCTTGGGTTTTGTGCCATTCATGGCATCTGACAAAAATCATGCCAGATGATAGCCTAATTTTTGAAAAACAACAGATAAAAACGATTATAGAGCGCAACGTTATTGCTTGCCCTGCTCGGGTACAAATAGGGCACGCACCCTTCCACCGCCCGCAGATTTTCCATCCGCTGTGGCAGATGCGCCACCTGCGAGTACGCTCTTTCCAGTCGCCATATTGTATTCAAGCCCACTTCCTTTGAGCACATTCTTACCGCTGGTCAATACCACGCCACCCATCAGGCGAATAACTTTCTGATCCACCAGATACACGCCGCGATCGCCTTTTGCGCTATCTTTGGGAGTAGCAAGAAAGACATTTCCGTTTACCTCAATTTTGGAAATTTTGCTGTTATCAGGCGTGGCGGACTTAGATTCTCCCTGCTTGTAATGCACGGTCATAGAATCCGCCTTCAACCGGACTTCGCCTTGCGTCGCAATCACATTGCCTGAGAAAATCGCCTTTTTCTCGTTTTGCAGTACTTCGAGCGTGTTGGCGTCAATCTGGATCGGTTTGCTCGTATCCATATTAGTGAAATCCTGCGCCATTAGCGGAGAGGATAGCATCACGAGTAACACACACGCATACCTATACATCACGAATTTCCTCCAGGAAAAATGGTGAGCCTAACCGGCCCCTTAAAGCGAATGGATTTATCGGCATGGGTTGCTTCCAGCCCTTTGGCCTCAATCGCACCCATCGGCCCTTGACCGCTTACCGGATAATCCGAGGTGAGAATTTTTTTTCCCATATCCACCTTGAGAAATTCGGTCGAAAACTCATACCCATCATCGTAAAACACATACACTTTGCCAGTAGCAGAAATCAGCTTGCTTTTGAGATCCAGCAACCCTTCATTCGATTTCAATGATACCCACTTGCCGCTTTTCAAAGTAATATCGGCATTCACGTTGGATAACACGATGGTGTTCTCATCTTTCTGTTGCGCATAATCGGCGGTGACGGTGAACGGTTGATCCTGCTCGTCGAATCCGCGAAACTGCGGATTGACCATTTTCGGTGTCAACACATCGCTGCCGTGCTCGATATTGGAAAAGGCAATACGGATGCCGCCCTGATCCCGATTCGTGACCGGTATGATGATCAGCATTCCCACAATCAGCACCACCAGAAACACCAGCGTGCCTTTGGTAAACAGCACAAAGCGTGTGTAACGGGTGATGGTATCAAAGAGATTATCCACCTGCCGCGCGGTAAAGTTGCTTAAAAAATTCGACGAGCCTTCGGAC
>CAZFOM010000112.1:0-4020 GCA_964520155.1 uncultured Rickettsiales bacterium | reverse complement strand
ATCATGCACATGGATGATGCCTACCGGCTTTTTGTTTTCCACCACAAACAGGCTGGTGATTTTCCGGCTATTCAGAATATGCAGCACCTCGGCAGCAAGCGTCTGGGGGTGGGTGGTGATGGGGTTTTTGGTCATCACATCTTTCGCTTTTTTGTGCAGGAGTCCCGTTTCCATGTGACGGCGCAAATCTCCATCCGTGATCACCCCGATCAGAATCCCCTTGGTGTCAACAACCCCTGCACAGCCGAAACTCTTTGCCGTCATCTCTAAAATCACCTTGCTCATGGGTAGGCTGTCCGACACGATCGGCGTGGCCTTCAGCGGATGCTGCAATTCGTGTACATGCAAGAGGGCTTTACCGAGTTTTCCGCCTGGGTGCAGCACATGGAAATCCTCCCGCGTGAAGCCTTTGCGCTCGAGCGTCGTCATTGCCAGCGCGTCACCCAGCACCAACATTTGCGTGGTGGAAGTGGTCGGCGCACCGGTCGGGGAAGATTCGGCAATATCAGGCAGCACAAACGCAATATCAGCAGCCTTCGCCAGTGTGGAATGTTTTTTGCGCACCATGGATAACAGCGGAATATCAAAGCGGCGGGTGTAGGAAACCAGATCGCGCAGCTCTGCTGTTTCACCGGAATTGGACAGTACGAGCACTGCGTCCTGTTCGGTAATCATTCCCAGATCACCATGGCTCGCTTCGCTCGGATGCACAAAGTAGGACGGTGTGCCAGTAGAGGCAAAGGTGGCGGCTATTTTCGTACCGATATGGCCGCTTTTTCCCATCCCGCTTACAATGAGCCGGCCTTTGAGATTGCAGATCAGTTCCACCGCTTCCAGAAACCGGTCATCCACGATCGCGTGGACGGATTTCAGGCCTTTGATCTGCTGTTCGATCACCGCCTTCGCACACGCAATCAACGCCTTGCTGGAGGGAACGGGTCGTACGGATGGTTTCGGTTTACGTTTCTGCATATTCCCCATGTAGCAATTGCGCGGGCACTTGCACACTTAAAAGGGTGTAATAAATGCCTATTTATTAATTAATGCGCAAAAATATCCTCGTTTTCCCAGCCCTGCAGGTCGAGCAATGCACGGGCGGGAATAAATTGGAAACACGCCTGCGCCAACTCCACCCTGCTTTCGCGCAGCAACATTTTATTTAATTCCTCGCGCAGCGCGTGGAGATAGAGGACATCGTTCGCCGCGTAATTTTTCTGATCTTCAGTGAGTTTATCTGCGCCCCAATCGGAGGATTGCTGCTGTTTGGAAATATCCACGCCCAGTATTTCCTTGCACAAATCCTTGAATCCATGACGATCCGTAAAGGTACGGATCAGTTTGGACGCCACGCGCGTGCAGTAAATCGGCTGTACCAGCACCCCCAGATAATAAAACAGAATGGCCACATCAAACCGCGCAAAATGAAAAATTTTCGCGGTATCCTCGCGCATCAAAATTTTCTTCAGGTTCGGAGCGGCATACTGACCCTTGTCAAAGTGCACCAGATGCGCATTACCATCCCCGGTTGAAAGCTGTACCACGCACAAACGGTCGCGGCGGTTGATGAGTCCCATCGCTTCGGTATCAATGGCGATATCGCCATCTAAAGTGACATCTGCGGGCACGTCGTTTTTATAATAATAAATGGTGATAACGAATCTCCTTACAATTTTGTCGGTTATTGGTATTTTATAAACACCCATTTCATAAAGACAACCCCTTATGCAGATTGAAGAAACCTACCAGAAAGCCAAGCATTACGCGAAAAACGGTGCATGGGCACAGGCCATCGATCTCTACACACAGATTCTCAAGCATACGCCTTCGCATTTTGCGAGCTTGCGCGACATGGCGCATTTGCAACTGAAGAACCCCGCGACGAAGGCACATCCGTTTATTGATGCATTGCTCACCCAACATCCCAGTGAGCCAGATACGCATTATCTAGATGGGGTGCGCGCGCAGCAGCAAGGGAATGTGGATCACGCAACCCGCGCATGGGCGCGCGCCATTTTGATCAAGCCGGATCATGCCGGTGTGTATAGCAGCCTGATGAAACAATCCCTGTCCTTACAAGCACGCCGTGATTCCAGCACGTTTCTTCACACCCCACCACCGCAACTGACTCGCCTGCAAATCGAGATTACGAGCTGGTGCAACCTGCATTGTGTCGGCTGCCCGCGAACCATCGGGATTAAAGATGGAAGCTGGAAGAATATCCACATGCCACTTGAGCGTTTTGAGCGTATCCTTGCGCATACGCCCCCCTCACACACGTTGTGCCTGCAAGGGGTGGGAGAATCCACGTTGCATCCGAATTTCACCGAGATGGTCAGGCTCGCCAAACACACCGGAAAATACACGCACATCAATATCAACAGCAATGCACTCGCAAAACCGATCACGTTTTATGAAACACTGAAACGAGAAGGACTCAATTCCATTTCGGTATCGGTAGATTCTTTCACGCCCGAAATTGCTGAGGCCTGCCGCTCCGGTACCAACACCGAGAAGCTCAAAAAGCGTGTATCCGAGCTGATGCAGCTCTACACACCCGATACCTTCCTGATCACTATTGTGGTGAGCAAACGCAATCTGGATGACCTGCCCAACACGCTCTCGGCGCTAAACAGCATGGGACGCCTGATGGTCGAAATCCAAACCCTGATTGTCTATGATGCGGGCAAAGGAGAGGATGGAAACGCGCCATACGGCCTGAACACGCAGGAACAGGAAAAACTGGCCGAATGGCTGATGACACAAAAACACTATCCTAATCTGCAAATTCACGGAACATTACTGGAGCGCGAAAAATCTGCATATCGTTGTATGCGCCCGTTCGTCGCCCCGTTTGTTACGGTCGAAGGCTACCTTACCCCATGTTGCACTACATACGATCCGGCTCTGCTCGGCTATGCCAATATCGCCGAAAAACCGCTCAAAGAACTCTGGGTGCAGCCTACGTTTCAATCATGGATAACCGAATATACCAAGAACAGCCATGCCATCTGCAAGGAATGCTGTTTCTTTACGGGGTGAGACGCAAATAAACATTTTAAGGAGTATTTATGAATATCATCGCCGTACTGTTCTTTGTGTTGTTATTGAATGGGCAAGCGTTAGCGCAATCCGAAAATCCGGATTTGATCGGGTCTACTTCGCTTGTGTATGGTGAAAATGACAACCCTGCCAGCTGGTGCCGTAGCGGTCATTTTCCAGGTCTTAGCAATGAGTATCAACTCGGTCTGATTAACAAAAAAACCCGTTTCATCTATGATGATGACAGCAAGGTCGAGAATGCTTGCCCGAGCGAAGACCTAAAACAATGCCCAGCCAGGAAATTCATTAAAGCCAAAACCTCCGTGGTGGTGTCGAAGCCATTCAAAGATTATTATTGTGTGTATAATCCTCGAAATTCATCGAGCGCGTGGGTGCATAAGAACAGTCTCGATATAGTGCAGCCAAAAGGAATCACTGCATCCAGCTGGATTGGGCATTGGATGGATGGTCAAAATACACTGAATATTACTCAAGATGCTTCAGGATTAAAGGTTTCTGGCACTGCGGTTTGGATCGGCAACGTAGAGGATGGCAGCGTTCATACTGGTGAACTCGATTTCGTCGCACAACCACTCGGCAATAAACTGATACTTCCTGCATCAGAGCAAGGCGATTGCAGCGCCGAGCTAATCCATCTGGAAAAGTATCTCGTGGTGCGGGATAATAGCAACTGCGGCGGAATGAATGTACGCTTCAATGGTGTGTATAGGCGTAAATAGTCGATTCATAGCGATACGGTTATTTAGACAACCCAGAATTGGTAAGTGTTAGTGAAATAGCCACATCGTGAAGTCGTTTATCCTTTGTCCATAGTGTCGCTTTGCTTAGGCGTGTTGACGCAAGAATATGGGCGTCTACATAGCCAATGCCTAAACCAAACAAGGCGTTTTGATTGATAAAATCAAACACTTCTGCATCACTGGCTTGGGTAGCTAATGGCAAATCCTGTAATGCATCCAG
>CAZFOM010000111.1:3138-6737 GCA_964520155.1 uncultured Rickettsiales bacterium | reverse complement strand
TTGATCGTGTAGGCAATATCCTCCGCCCGCTGCTCGGCGGTTTTGCGACGTTCTATCTCTTTCGGATCGAGCGTTTCCATCGGGGTTTATACTTGTGCAATTGCAGAGCCAACTGTAGCATCGAGCCGATGATTTTTACAGACGAAATCCCACCCGTAACCAAAACTTCATAATCACAAAAGTGATATAAATTAGCATGTTATCAGACGACAACCGTAGACGTTACGCGCGCAATCTCATCCTGCCTGAAATCGGCGAAGCGGGACAGGTTCGGTTGCTTTCATCGCGCGTGCTGGTGGTGGGTGCCGGAGGATTGGGTTCTGCAGTCATTTCGTATCTCGCCGCCGCAGGTGTCGGGCATATCGGCGTGGCGGATGGCGACCGTGTGGAGTTATCCAATCTCCAGCGCCAGATCCTGTTTGAACAGGGTGATATTGGTCGCCTGAAAGTGGAGGCTGCGCGTGACCGAATCGAGGAGATGAATCCTGACGTAAATGTCACCTTGTATCCGTTCGATCTGAATCAAACGAATATCGCAGATATTGTTTCTGCGTTCTATATTGTAGCGGATGGGTGCGATAATTTTGAAACGCGGTTTTTAGTCGCCGATATCTGCGCAAAAGCAAAAAAACCTCTTGTGTCTGCCGCTGTCAAGGGGTTTGAAGGACAACTCTCCACCTTCAAACCATATCTGGGTGCGCCGCACCCGAGCTATCGCTGTTTGGTTCCCGAACTGCCACCTGAGCCCAATAACTGCACCGAAACCGGAGTCATTGGCGCGGTCTGCGGCATACTCGGATCCATGCAAGCACTCGAGGTGATCAAAGAGTTATTGGGTGTTGGAGAAAGCCTGTCCGGCACCCTGATACGCTATGATGGACTTCGACAGACGTGGTATAAATCGAAGTTAAGTCGTTCATTTCAATAGGATTTCTTCATCCTCTTGAAATCGGTTGCCAGAACCCTATTTATCGTGCATCAATCCGCGACATTTTCGCTTGGAGGTTGTATGCGTTCTTTTCGATTCACAGCGCTGGTTTTAGCAACGCTCGTGCTCTCGTCTTGCGCGACTCAACGCTCGCCCGAGTGGATTCAGGATTCTACCCGTGGTTTTAGTGTCGAAAGCGTGTGCTCCGCCGTGATGGCACTTAAAGGCCAGTGCTAACACACTAGATCAGCACGCGATCCGGCGGACGGTGACCATCCACAAAGCTGCGGATGTTGATCAGCACCTTTTCGCCCATTTCAATGCGAGCCTCTACCGTTGCGGAACTGAGATGTGGTGTGAGCACCACATTGGGTAATGTCACGAGCTCAAGTGAAATGTGTGGCTCGTGCTCAAATACATCCAGCCCCGCACCAGCTATCTTTCCTGATTTCAACGCCGCAATTAGCGCGCGCTCATCAATCAATGCCCCGCGCGAGACATTCACGACAAAAGCACTGGGTTTCATCTGCTGCAAGCGCAATGCGGAAATCAGATGATGCGTTTCGGGTGTATGCGGACAGTGAAGCGATACAATGTCGCTACCCGCAAACAGCTCATCCAACGTGACATAACGCGCACTTATCTCCTGCTCTACCGACGCATGAAGCGGTGTGCGGTTATGATAGACCACCGATAATCCAAAGGCTTTGGCGCGACGCGCCACCGCCTGTCCTATTCTGCCAAGCCCGATGATGCCAAGCGTCTTTCCACCGATGCGATGCCCCAGCATGAAGGTTGGGCTCCAGCCTTTCCACCCACCTGAACGCACCAACTGCGCACCTTCCGAGAGACGTCTGGGTGTAGCCAGAATCAGGGCCATTGCCACATCCGCTGTGTCTTCCGTAAGCACGCTGGGTGTGTTGGTTACCGTAATGGCTTTCGCCTTTGCTGCCGCAAGGTCGATATGATCCACCCCCGCACCGAAATTGGCGATCAGTTTAAGTTGTGATCCCGCCTGTGAAATCAGCGCTGCATCGAGACGGTCCGTTACCGTTGGCACCAGCACCTCCGCCTGCTGCAACGCACGCCCCAACTCATCGCGCGAAAACGCATGATCGTCCGGATTCAACGCCACATCGCATAGCGTGCGGAGCCGTTCCTCGATACTCGGCGGCAAGGTTCGTGTCACAATCACGCGTGGTTTGCGTGGATTCATAATACACAATGGCTTTCACAGTGGCTTTCGATTTTCTGTTGCAGATTCCTGCACAAGACGTAAAGCTGTGATGCACTCCAACGCTTCCCTTTGCAAGCAAAACACATGTTGCACCGCATCATACGCATTTCACTACTGTCACTGGCTTTGGTTTGGTGCACGACTCAGACGGTGCGTGCAGAAATCGATGAGTCTACCGGAAAAGCGCTACCCCTGCCGCGATTTGTTTCACTGAAATCCGATGAGATCAATGTGCGTGTTGGCCCTGGTACGCGCTATTCCATCAGCTGGGTATTCAGAAAAGAAGACTATCCAGTCGAGATCATACAGGAATTCGATCAGTGGCGGGAAATCCGCGATCACGAAGGCTCGATCGGGTGGGTGCATAAAAACATGTTGCAGGGCAAACGGCATGTGGTGGTGACAGGCGATGTGCGTACCCTCAGACGAATACCAGACGTTACGTCACCCCCCGTCATTCGCGCAGAACCAGGCGTAATCGGACAACTCATCGAATGCAAGAAAGACTGGTGTCGCCTGCAGATCGACAGCCGCAAAGGCTGGCTTCCCAAAACACAGATATGGGGAGTTTATCCCAAAGAGGAATTTACGGATTAGTGCGCAAAGCGCGGCATGGTCGCCGCCGGCTTGATGCGTATGACAATATCCACACCGCTCATGATCATGCCTTCAGGAACATTAGGCAGGCTGCCCACATGAATCTGCTCGGCCGGAATATCCATCAGCGCACCCGTCTCCTCATTGAGAAAATGGTGATGCGGGGTCGTGTTCGTATCGAAGTAGGATCTCCCATCTTCCACCGCTACTTCGCGCAGCAATCCCGCATCCGTGAATTGGTGCAGGGTGTTATACACGGTTGCAAGAGACACATTGATGTTTGCGTCTTTGGATTCCCGATGAAGCATTTCTGCCGTCACATGCCGACATTGATCGGTAAACAGCAGCGATCCGAGCAAAATACGCTGACGTGTCGGGCGAAGCCCGCAGGATACCAGCTTATCGGTGATCGTAGCGTATTTTTCTTTCAAACGTTTCATGAGTGATTACTCCTGCAACTGATTCGTTTCCTAGTGATTTTTTATCTATAAGCAATTTTTGTTTGGAATTATTTGCGCTATACAACCCCAGGTTACACTGTGAACAGTAAATCAAATGATTTCAAGAACTAATTGACAAAAAACCAAACCGATCAGTCTAGTTTTTATTGAACAAAAACAATCTGCTAAAGAGAAACAGACGGTTACTTGCCTTCCATCATTCGCTCAACCAGTTGCTGAACAGTGGGTATAAACCCGTTTGCATAGAACGGATCATCTTTGAATTTATAGGCGTTATGACCGGAGAACATCAGTTCGTTTTCCATGTCCGTACCATGGATCGCATGTTGCAGCGTTTTCTGAATACAATAGCTGCGCGGATCGGCTTTCTTGCCGG
>CAZFOM010000111.1:0-3128 GCA_964520155.1 uncultured Rickettsiales bacterium | reverse complement strand
CCGGTGGTGTAATCGTCATGGTCTTTCCAGTTGCTGAAGCGGCAATGGCTCAAGCACCCCATACACTCGATCTGATCAATCAAAATCTGATTGGCTTTCTCCTTCGTGACAAAAATCAAGGTGGAATCCGGCGTTTTCATGGCTTCGGTGTAGCCTTCCGCCATCCATTTTTCGGCATTGGCTTTCTCATCGGGATCCAAATAGACCGGTCTGCCTCGCGGCCCAAACGGAAAAGGCTCGCTAAACAATCCTTCCTGTTCGTTGCGATAAGTTATCTGGCGCGCATTTCGTGCAATCAATTCACGAATGAAATCGTTTTCCACCGCAGACGAGTAAAATCCAGTCGGCGAAAAGCGATTGAGATACACATCACCCTTTTTAAGGGTTAGCAACTTGCGCTTCCACTCATCACTGATCGGGCTTTCCTTCGTAAGCAATGGTCTGGTGCCAAACTGAAACGCGATCTTGCCTATTTCAGGATTGTCCAGCCAATGCTCCCAATCCTTCAAATGCCACGCTCCACCTGCCATGATAATCGGCACGTCCTGGAGCCCTACTTCATTCATGTATTTACGGATTTCTACCACACGCGGATACGGATCCTGTGGCTGTTTGGGGTCTTCACTGTTAGACAATCCGTTATGCCCGCCGGCAAGCCAAGGGTCTTCATACACAACACTGCCAAGCAATTCTTTATGTTTCTGATACGAACGAATCCACAGTGCACGAAACGCACGCATCGAAGAAACAATCGGGTGGTAATAAATGTTATACCGCGCGGCGATTTCAGCCAGTTTATAGGGCATCCCCGCACCGCACGTTACCCCGTGCACCATACCTTTGGTTTGATCCAGAATACCGGTGAGAATACGCTCAGCACCGCCCATTTCCCACAAGATGTTCATATGGATGCGGCCTTTGCCGCCGGATACCTCATGTGCAATTTTTGCCTGCGTTACACCGCCGGCAATGCCATACGCGATCAATTCTTCGTGGCGCTCTTTGCGGGTCTTGCTTTTGTAAACCTGCGGAATGCGATTCCCATTTTCATCATAGCTATCGGCATTCACGCCGGAAAAGGTTCCCACCGCACCAGCAGCAGCAAACGCTCCACAAGACTGACCGTTGGTTGCACCAATACCCTTGCCCCCTTCGACAATAGGCAACACCTCGCGGCCGGAAATCACCACCGGCTTGAGTTTATCGCGGAAAGAACTCACCAGCTCTATCCCTTTCTGAAAAAAACAAAAAAATGCAAAAAACGTCTGCCGTATAAAAAGAAAGCTGAGTTCTAAAAGATAACAGAATCAATATCAAGGTATATTACGGATTATTACAGGTGATGCCCCGTGATAAAACCTCTTGGGTTATAGTATATTTATGGTATATTAAATATACCGTACACTGAGTTACTTCTTGCAATGCACTTTGAGTTCGATCCAGCTAAAAGCACAGCAAATCAATCCAAGCATGGTATCGATTTCGTAGCAGCGCAAGCATTGTGGGAAGATACCAATATGCTCGAAGTACCTGCCAAAGTAATAGGCGAGAATCGCCACTTGGTGATTGGAAAAATAGAAGGCAAACTGTGGTCAGCAGTAATTACATATCGCAAGGATACGATTCGGATTATATCCGTAAGACGCTCGCGCAAAGAGGAGATTGAGGCCTATGAAACCATCGGATTTTGACAAACGCTTTGACGCAGGCAGCGATGTCAGCGCCTCGTTGGATTGGTCAAAGGCGCGGCGCAAAGGGACGCAGGCACAGCGCGTAAATGTTGATTTTCCCACCTGGATGGTCGAAAGTCTGGACAAAGAAGCGCGGAAATTTGGCGTTACTCGCCAGTCACTCATCAAACTATGGATTGCAGATAAGCTTTCTCACCAAACCAAGTAGAGTTAATTTTCAATGAATGCTACCCCAGTCATCGCCCACGCCAGTTTCGACGAGGAGTGGCACGGAAAGATGCGCGACCGATTGCATGATCTGTTTGATCTTTTCTGCTACCGCGCTAGCTTCAGGTACTGGCGCTTCCAACACCAGCTCGTCATGCACCTGAAGCAGCATTCGTGCAGGTGAGTCTTTCAGTGCTTTTTCCACCTGAATCATCGCCATCTTAATGATGTCCGCCGCCGAGCCTTGAAGCGGCGCATTGATCGCGGCGCGCTCAGAGAATTGTCGCACACCGGCATTCTTGTCGCGGATGCCTGGCACATGGCATTTGCGACCAAAAATGGTTTCGACATAACCGTGGGTGCGGGCAAATTCCTTGGTGCGTTCCATATAGGCCTGAATACCCGGATATTGCCGAAAATAGGCTTCTATGTATGCACCTGCCTCGCTGCGTGAGATACCGAGATTGGCTGCAAGACCGTGCGCGCTGATGCCGTAAATGATGCCAAAATTGATGGATTTCGCACGGCGGCGGAGTTCAGCGGTCATCTGATTCAGGGGCACACCAAACATCTGACTGGCGGTGATAGCGTGAATATCTTTTCCTTCACGAAACGCATCTTTCAGCGCATCAATTCCAGCCACATGCGCGAGCAAGCGCAGTTCAATCTGCGAATAATCCGCAGAGATCAGTTTGTTCCCCGCATCGGCAACGAATGCGAAACGAATCTTGCGCCCTTCTTCGGTACGGATCGGGATATTCTGCAGATTCGGATCGCTGGAAGAGAGGCGTCCGGTTGAGGTGATCGCCATCGCAAACGATGTATGCACCCTGCCCGTTTTCGGATGAATCTGCTGTGCGAGCGCATCGGTGTAGGTGCTTTTGAGTTTGGATAACTGGCGCCATTCGAGCACTTGCTTTGCAATTTCCGATCCGTTTTCCGAAAGCTCCTCGAGCACATCCGCACCCGTACCATACGCACCGGTTTTCGATTTTTTACCGCCCGCCAGTCCTAGTTTCTCAAATAACACTTCGCCAAGCTGTTTGGGTGAGCCGACATTGAATTCCATGCCAGCAAGCTGATGAATGTGCGCTTCCAGCGCCGCAATGCGTTTTTCAAAATCCTTGGACATGGACGCAAGTTTCACGCGATCCACCCTGATACCCCGCTCCTCCATTGCAACTAACACCGGCACCAGTGGACGTTCGATCGTCTCATACAGTGTGACCA
>CAZFOM010000110.1:3016-6953 GCA_964520155.1 uncultured Rickettsiales bacterium | reverse complement strand
GAAATACAAGGCGCAAGGCACCCCACTCGTGGTATTTGCTGGAAAAGAATACGGCACCGGATCGTCACGCGACTGGGCAGCGAAAGGTACGTTCCTGCTCGGTGTAAAAGCCGTGATCGCGGAATCATTTGAACGCATCCACCGCTCGAATCTCGTCGGTATGGGCGTACTTCCGCTGGTGTTCAAAGCGGGCACAGATCGCAAAAGCCTGAAACTCGATGGCAGCGAACAGATTTCGATTCTGGGACTTTCGGATGGGCTAAAACCGCGCCAGGATTTGACACTACACATCAAACGCGCGGATGGTTCCGAAGAAAAAGTCAGTGTGCTCTGCCGCATTGATACCGTGGATGAGATCGAATACTTCCGTCACGGCGGTATTTTGCAATATGTGGTCGAGAATCTGAGTAAGCAAGCGAAAGCGGCTTAAGTTGGTTTCTAGTTACTAGTTACTGACTTTGTCATGCCGCATTTATTGCGGCATCCAGACAGACCCCGCAACAAGTGCGGGGTGACAACATTGGATTACAGCGCTCGCAATGACGTCACTGTGAAGGCGAAAGCGGCGTAAGGGAAGTCGTTAGTCAATAGTACTTAGTCATTGGTAAAAATTACCAGCGACTCACGACTAATGACTAATGACTGAACTTACTTCTTTCCGCCCGTGGCGGTTTTCTTTTCTTCGGATTTTGCGGGGTTGAACATGCCGAGCGGGTTGAACATGCTCATCGCCTGATTGAAGAAATTCATGTTCTGTTTGCTCATTTCCTCGAGCTGGCTGAATGGCGAATAGCCTGGTGCTCCGAGGCTGCTTACCATGTCGCGCATCCGCTCCTGATTGGCCATGAAATTGTGCATCACGGATTCGAGGTAATGCGGAATCACTTCGGCGATTTTGTTGTCATACATGCTGATCACCTGACGCAGAAAGCTCACCGGCAGCATGTTATAGCCCTTCTGCTCCTGCTCGAAAATGATCTGCGTGAGGATCTGACGGGTGATGTCCTCGTTGGATTTGGCGTCGAATACGTTGAACTCAACCCCTTTTTTCACAAGTTCGCAGAGGTCATCCAGCGTCACATAGGTGCTGGTGTCGGTGTTATACAGTCTGCGATTCGGGTATTTTTTGATCACGACCGTGTCTGAGTCTTTCTTGAGATCCGCAGCGTTTAACATATGTTACCTTGCAAAATGCTTTTTTTGTTGCTGTGCAATATAATCGTTTAACATAGTTAAATAAAGCGTTTATTTACATTAATCAGTTGTATTTTGCGGTTCAGTCGGTAAATCTCAGGTTGTTGAATTCATACGATAAAACCATATGACTCCCCCTCCCAATTATCAGGAAATCGCACGGCGCTTCTGGGATCTGTGGCAGGAACAGGCTACCCAGATGATGAATGACAAGGAATTTATACGCGCCATGCTTGAGATGATGCAAACCTCGGCGCTCCATGCTAATCCCGATGCCTATGCACCCCCGCACGCCCCATCCACTTCGCGGCCTGCCCCTGCATCTGAGCCTCGCCCTGATGCAATGGATGAGCTCATCCGCCGTTTCGACGCTATGGAAGCACGGCTTTGCGCCCTGGAGGATGCCCTCATCGGATTGGTGGGGCGCCCTTCCCGCCCCCCTAAAGCAACTGTTTCCCGAGCACGCCCTAAACGAGCCGCTCGAAAAGGCACTCGTTTGCGAGGCGCATGAGCGCTTTTCGCTCACCTTGCAGGGGATCCTGCGCTACCACCAGCAACCGTATCAGCGCGACGTAGAGGAGCCGGAAATCCTGCACCAGATTGACCAGGTGCGCTTGTTGTTCTATCCCGCGTCCAAACCTAAGTCGCATGTCTGTTTTATTCCCTCACTCATCAATCGCTATTATATTCTGGATTTGAGTGAGCGCTTGAGTCTAGTGCGATACCTGAATGCGCAAGGCATCAGTGCCAGCATTATCGACTGGGACGAACCGCGACCCAATCAGACTCATTTCCGCACCGAGGATTATTTAACGCGTTATGTGTTTCCATTTCTTGCGCTGCTGCGTAAAGAACAGCGCGTACCGCTTACCCTCGCTGGCTATTGCATGGGCGGCTTACTGGCTCTGGCTGCATTGAGCGCGAAACCAGCGTGCGTGGATTCCGTAGCCTTTCTTGCAACGCCGTGGGATTTTCATACACCCGAATTTCCGCGTATTATCATGAATATCGAAGAGCAGCGATTGCTTGGTCAGTGGATTGACGCAAACGGGTTGCTTCCCGCCGATACGATTCAGATGTTGTTTTACTATTCCAATCCCTGGCTGTTCCATACTAAATTCCAGCAGTTTGCAAAAACCACTCAACCCGAAGCCATAGCGGATTTTGTAGCTATCGAAGCATGGGTGAATGATGGTGTGGCGATGACGGCGGGACTTGCGAAAGAATCCCTTGTGGATTGGGTGCAGTGCAACAAAACGGCAAAGGGTGAATGGGTTGTCTGTGACAAGAAAATACAGCCGCAGCATATCAGTAAACCTGCTTTCATTGCTGCACCGCAAGATGATCGCATCGTGCCCCTGTCTAGCGCACTGGCGCTGGCGACCCAGATTCCGAAAAACACCCTGATCACACCGTATGCAGGGCATGTGAGCATGGTCGTGGGCGGTAGGCGGAAAACCGGTCTGTGGAATCCCTTCTGCGACTGGTTGAAACAGCTTTACAACTAGCGCCTCAGCACTTACAAGAGCGGCGAATTTATCCTCTCGATTAGGAGTGTTTTATGTCCGCTGATGATGTCGTCATTGTAAACGCCGTGCGCACCCCGATTGGTTCCTTCAACGGTGTGTTTTCCAGCCTGTCTGCACATAAACTCGGGGAGATCGCCATCCGTGAACTTCTCAAACGTACGAATGTTCCTGCTGCCGATATTTCCGAAGTCATTCTCGGGCAAATTCTCACCGGTGCCGCTGGCCCTAACCCCGCACGTCAGGCATCGCTCAATGCCGGTATTCCAAAAGAAGTTCCCGCATGGGGCATGAACCAGCTCTGCGGTTCGGGTCTGCGTGCCGTCGCACTCGGATTTCAGGCGATCAAAAATGGGGATTCTTCCATCGTTATCGCCGGCGGTCAGGAAAGCATGACGCAAGCGCCTCACGCACAGCGCCTTCGCGGTGGGCATAAAATGGGCGATGTCGCGTTCTACGATACGATGCTCTATGACGCGCTGGTAGATCCGTTCCACAAAATCCATATGGGACAAACCGCAGAAAATATCGCACAGCAAAACGGGATTACTCGTCAGGAACAGGATGAATTTTCTGCCTCCTCCCAACAGAAATGCGAAGCAGCGCAAAAAGCAAACCGCTTTAAGGAAGAAATCGTTCCGGTCGTCATCGCCGACAAAAAAGGCGATATCACGATTGAAAAAGATGAATTTCCGCGTGCGGGCGTCACCGCCGAAGCGCTCGGCAAACTCAAGCCCGCATTTAGCAAAGAAGGCACGGTCACAGCGGGTAATGCTTCCGGTATCAATGACGGTGCGGCCGTCGTCATGCTCATGACGCGCAAGGAAGCAGAAAAACGCGGACTGAAACCGATGGCCACCATCAAGGGCTGGGCACATGCCGGTGTGGATCCTGCCATCATGGGAACAGGGCCCGTACCTGCCTCGCAGAAACTACTTGCGAAAGTCGGCTGGACAGTGAAAGACCTCGATCTGATCGAAGCCAACGAAGCCTTCGCTGCACAGGCCATCTATGTGAATAAAAACATGGGATGGGATATGGCCAAAGTAAACGTCAATGGCGGCGCGATTGCGCTCGGCCACCCAGTCGGCGCATCCGGCGCACGCGTGCTCACCACTTTGCTGCACGAAATGCAAAAACGTGACGCCAAAAAAGGCCTCGTTACCTGTCTCTGAGACACATCTCCGAGCCCACGAGACGAGTTCTCATCTCGTATG
>CAZFOM010000110.1:0-3006 GCA_964520155.1 uncultured Rickettsiales bacterium | reverse complement strand
TCGTTACCCTCTGCATCGGCGGCGGTATGGGTGTTGCAATGGCGTTGGAAGCATAGTGGTTTGTCTTTGAAACAAACCGCCAGCATCAACAAGATGCTTACCCGCCTATACCAATCACTAAAGAGGAAAGTTGCCTAATATGTCACCAACCACCACACACCAATCACCATCCACCAATTCTCGTATAGCACTCGTCACTGGCGGAACCAGAGGTATTGGCGCTGCTATTTCCATCGCGCTTAAGAATGCCGGATATACGGTTGCTGCCAACTATGCGCGCAACGATGAAGTGGCCGAACAGTTCAAAAAAGATCACGGCATCGAAGTATTCAAGTTCGATATCGCCGATTTCAACGCAGCCCATGAAGGCGTCAAAGAAGTGGAAAAGAAACTCGGTGCTCCAGTGGATGTGCTGGTCAATAACGCCGGTATCACCCGCGATACCGCCATGCACAAGATGGATGAGCAGAAGTTCCGCGAAGTGGTTATCACCAACCTTAACTCGTGCTTTTATATGTCGCGCGCGGTGATCGAAAGTATGCGTAACCGAAACTTCGGCCGCATCATCAATATCAGCTCGATGAATGGCCAACTCGGTCAATTCGGCCAGACCAACTACGCCGCCGCCAAAGCCGGTATTTTCGGGTTCACCAAGGCGCTTGCGCGCGAATCCGCTGCAAAAGGCATCACGGTGAATGCCATTGCGCCTGGTTATATCGCCACCGACATGGTGAAGGGCATCAAAGAAGATATTATGAAAACCATCCTCGCAGGCATCCCCGTGGGACGCTTGGGAGAACCCGAAGAAATCGCGCGCGCGGTGGTGTTTCTTGCCGCTGACGATGCTTCCTTCATCACGGGCGAAACATTGTCCATCAACGGCGGACAGTACATGGAGTAAAATGTGTTATTGGTTGGCCGCTTTCGCATGAACAGCGGACTGCACCGATAGCCTTGCGAACATTTTATCCGATCCCAGATCCGTCATGCGCGCCTGTAGATCCATCGCCCGCGCAAAGCCGGACTCGCGCTCCTCTTTGGAAAGCGATTCGCTTGCGGTGCGGAAACGATCGGCATATTCCGCCGCAAGCTCTTGTTTTGCGGACGCCACGCAAAACCAAACATACGCCTCAAAATAATCCGGCTGGGTGTCAAGATTCTGCATCAGCAGACTCGCTAGCTGAATCTGCGCCGAATAATCACCCTGCTGGGCAGCAATACGGTACCATTTCAAAGCGGTTTTCGGATCTGCTTTCGTGCCGTTACCCGTTTCATAGGCATGGGCGAGGTTGAACTGCGCCGTCACATATCCCTGCTCGGCGGATTGCTGAAACCAATAGATCGCCTTCTCTGGATCTTTCTGCGTGCCCTTACCGTCGGAATAGAGCAGCCCTACACTGAATTGTGCTGCCGCATAGCCCTGCTCGGCCGCCGCAAGCTGCCACTTGAAGGCTTCCTTGTAATTTTTTTCGACCCCATGACCGATCTGATACATCAGACCCAGATTGAACTTGGCCTTGGCATGACCGGCTTCCGCCGCCATGCGATACCATTTGATCGCCTGCGCATAATCCTGCGCGATCCCGATCGAGTTCGCATACATATTGCCCAGACATTTCTGCGCACCGGCGTGGCCCGCTTCGGCCGCTTTTTTATACCATTCTGCTGCGAGTGAAAAATTCTGATCGGTGCCCTTGCCAAGCATAAACATATCGCCCACCGCTTTTTGCGCGTTGGTGTTGCCCTGCTCGGCTTCCCGCAGGTTCAAACGGAAGATCGTCGCATCGCTGGCATTCATATTATTATTGTTGGTACGAATAGCCCCCTGTCAGGGTTTTCGTGGTTACACCATCTGCGACTAATAAATTCCAGTCGAAACAGGTGGATACAAGCCACCTTAGAATAAATTTAACACAACCGTCACGATGGTTAACACAACCGGAAATTCTAAAAAGGCAGGAATGAAATTAGAATTTCAGTATCTTGGCCTGTTTTACGCTGGGTAATTTACTCACGGCCAGCACCACATCGCTTGCAATGGCGTTGTCCACTTCAACCAATGCGATGGCGTCGGTCTGGTCGATATTGCGCCCCAGATGGAAGTTCGCGATGTTGATTTTGGCATCGCCCAGAATTTTACCCAGATTACCGATCAGCCCTGGCTTGTCCTCGTTGTTGACGTAAAGCATATATGGGGCAAGCGCGGCTTCGAGCTTAATACCACCGACTTCTACGATGCGCGGCAGATCGCCAAACAAGGTGCCCGCCACATCGCGGGTGCGTTTTTCGGTGGTCAGCGTGATGCGGATCATGCTCTGATAATGGCTCGGACGATCGTGCTTGATCTCGGTGACCTCGATATTGCGGCTTTTGGCAACGGTCACGGCATTGACCATATTCACCCCTTCCACCATTGGTGAGAGTACTCCAAGGAGCGCTACCGCCGTGAGCGGCTTGGTATTCATCTTGGCTACCGCGCCTTCGTATTCGATTTTCACGGCTTTGATACCGGTTTCGGTCAACTGCCCTGCAAAACTACCGAGATTTTGTGACAGTGTCAGGTACGGTTTGAGTTTCTTCGCATCTTCCGCCGAAACAGAGGCCATATTGACCGCGTTAGTGACAGTGCCTACCGTCAGGTATTCCGACATCTGCTCCGCCACTTGCAATGCCACATTCTCCTGCGCTTCATTGGTGGATGCGCCCAGATGCGGCGTGCAGACAACCTGCTCCATGCCAAACAGCGGATTGGCCGTGGCCGGTTCTTCCTCGAACACATCGAGTGCAGCACCTGCGACATGACCGGATTCGATCGCGGCTTTGAGGTCGGTTTCGTTGATCAAACCGCCACGCGCGCAATTGACGATACGCACGCCTTTTTTACATTTGGCGAGCGAATCCTTATTCAATATGTTTTTGGTCTGTTCATTAAGCGGCGTATGCAGTGTGATGAAGTCCGCGCGTTTCAATAACTCATCCAGTTCGACTTTTTCGACATGAATAGAC
>CAZFOM010000109.1:2783-6984 GCA_964520155.1 uncultured Rickettsiales bacterium | reverse complement strand
CGTGCTGCTGTCCGGTATTCCGAAGCTGACGCCGGAAAAACGCAATGAAGCCAAACGGTTCGTGACATTGATTGATACGCTGTATGAGCACAAGGTGAAGTTGATCTGCACCGCCGATGACCGACCCGAACGGCTATACACCGAAGGCGATGGCGCTTTTGAATTTGGCCGCACGGTTTCGAGGCTTGTGGAAATGCAGTCCGAGAGGTATTTATCGGCAAACCATCAGATCATCAAAATCGTACAGACCCAGTATGCCAGCAACCTCTAAAGCTCCCCTCACGGTTATCCTCGCACAGCCACGCGGCTTCTGCGCGGGTGTGGAACGTGCGATTGAGATTGTCGAGAAGGCGCTCGAACTCTATGGCGCCCCGATTTATGTGCGTCACGAAATCGTGCACAACAAATGGGTGGTGGATGACCTCAAAGCCAAAGGCGTGATTTTTGTGAATGAAGTTACAGAGATACCCGATGGTGCAATCACCGTATTCAGCGCCCACGGTATTTCAGAGAAGGTCGAAAATCAGGCGAAGCTGCGCGATCTGCCGGTGATTGACGCTACCTGTCCGCTCGTGACCAAGGTGCATGTGGAGGCGCAGCGCTATGAGCGGGAAGAATTCGAGTTGATTCTGATCGGCCATGCGGGGCATCCCGAGGTAGAGGGCACGATGGGACGGGTTAAAAACCCGATGTATCTGGTCGAGACAGTCGAAGATGTAAAGAAATTATCTGTAAAAAACCCTGAAAAACTCGCTTACGTCACACAGACAACCTTGAGCGTGGATGACACGCGAACGATCATCGCGGCGCTCAAAGAGAAGTTCCCATTTATCCAAGGCCCCGACGTGAAAGACATCTGCTATGCGACGCAAAACCGTCAGAATGCCGTGCGTGAGCTTGCAAAACAGGTGGAATTGATACTGGTGATCGGCTCAAAAAACAGCTCCAATTCCAACCGTCTGCGCGATCTGGGGCAGGAGATGGGGGTTGAGTCGCATTTGATTGATGATGAACAGGCGATCCGGCTTGAGTGGCTTGAGGGCAAGCGTACCGTTGGCATTACAGCGGGAGCTTCTGCGCCGGACGTGCTGGTGAATCAGGTGATCCGCCATCTCGAATCCCTGCGCGACACGAGGGTTGAGCTTCAACACGGAAAAGCGGAAAATGTGCGTTTCAAGCTACCTCCGGAGGTGACGGGGCAGATCCAACTCGTGAAAAAAGCCTCGTAAACCTTACGGAATTTATAGTCATTTTGATATAAAGGTGCCCCACTTCACCGCATCACCTCACTACTTGCAGCATCATTGCGAGGCGAAGCCGAAGCAATCCATACGCGCGCATGGAACCACGGGGCTTGCCCCGTGGGTGTAGCGCCCCCGCTGTCTTCCTGCTACTGATTTTTGATGGAGTTGAGAAAGCAGGGTCATTGCGCCTACCGGTGCGAGTATCATTTGGTGCTCGTTAGCAAGTATCGTCGTAAGATATTCAATGCCGGTAGTTTCAAGTATTTTCAGGAGATACTCAAGAAGCTACGGGATGATATTCCAGAGGTTTCGGTATTGAAGATGAACCACGACAAAGACCACATACACCTACTCTTATCGATACCACCGAAGATACGAGTGAGTGATGTTGTACGTTATATCAAGTCTCAGACGGGGCGATTAATGAAGCGTCGATTTGAGTATATGAAGAAGGCGTATTATGGGTCAGACGGGATATGGTCGGATGGGTATTTTGTGAGCACGGTAGGCGTCAATGAGGATGTCATCAAGAAGTATATCGAAAATCAGGGGAAGGAAGATAGCGGGCAAGCGCAGCTTGAACTGTAGACCTTTAGGTCTTCGCGTAAGCGAGTGATACCACGGGGCTTGCCCCGTGGAGCTTCACTTTTTACTCTGGATCGCCACGGCCTGAAGGCCTCGCGATGACGGTAAAGAATAGGCAGACGGGGCATTGTAAAGTCAAATGACTATAACATATTGCCAAGTGGTGAGACATTGCTATGATGCGCCGCTTTTTTCGGGCGATTAGCTCAGTTGGTTAGAGCGCTACCTTGACATGGTAGAGGTCGATGGTTCGAGTCCATTATCGCCCACCACCGCTTTTGCCCGCGCCTTTGGCGCGGACTTGCAAAAGCGAGTGTCTCGCCGTAGCGCTTCTTAGCGCGAAGGCGGACTGATTCAACCACGTTGAAACCGCCCACCTTGGGCGAAGCAGTGTCGCCCGAAGCTCGAAGAGCGTAGGGTGACTGCTGCATTATTTGTAGGACTAATTACTTCGGTGCGGACTTGCAAAAGCGAGTGTCTCGCCGTAGCGCTTCTTTTCTTAGCGCGAAGGCAGTCTTAAGAATTACTTAGACTGCTGTTCCCACAATGTTTGGTAATACTCAAACTGGTCTTTGTCACGAATACCACAGATAAATCCATCCTTGTAAAGTCGAGCGAGCACCATAGATGCATCCGCTATTCCGCCGGATGAGGCTTTTTTGAGCCACTCAATTCCTTCTTTACAATTTTGCTGAACCTGCTCACCACGAACGAGCATGGAGCCAAAAACATATTGTGCTTTACTATTACCCTCCATGGCATCTTTGCGAATCAATTCAATTTCATGTGCTTTGTTTGCAGTAATGAGCCATTGACCTACACGACCCTTTCTCCATGGGTCATCCCCCAGATTACAGTGATTTTCTAGGTGCTTGACAACGGCTTGATGCAGTTCGTCTTTTTCGTCAGGCGATAAAATTTCTGATACTTGTTGCAGTTCTTCCCATGGGATTGTGTTGGTTATCATCTGCATATCGGATGAGTACTTAGCGACGCGATCTGCATGTTTCTTGATCTCTGGAGGTATGGAAGGATCATCAGGTCTGAGACTCATAAATGTATTCAGATCCATTTTCTTTGCTACTTGATCCAGCTCATCCACCATCTTTTGCTCGATCGAAAGCATGGAGCATAATGATCCCGAATAAGCCAGATAGATTTTAACAGCATTGTTCATTGGCTCTTTCCCCCATGCGATGGATGTATTGAGAAGTATAAAGAAACAAAAGAGATACCGTGTGATTAACATAAACTTGAATCTTTTTATTTTTTATCCAACAACTCCCGATACACATCGAGCGTCTGTCTACACATGGTAGCGGTGGTGAAATGCTGCGTGACATGCGCTCTAGCAGCCGTTCCGACCGCCTCTTTTTCATGACGCGGTAGCTGAAGCACGTTACGGATGGAACGTGCGAGTGCAGTCGCATCGTTCGGTGTCACCAGCCAGCCGGTTTTTTCATGCAGCACGGTTTCTCGTGCCCCCCCATGGTCGGCGGCGATCACCATTCTGCCCATGGCCTGCGCCTCCACCGGAATCCGGCCAAAGGCTTCCGGTTCAATGGAAGGGCAGAGCACCACATCCGCAAGCATATAGGCTTCCGGCATATAGGGGGTGCTGTTTACCATCAGTACTTTTCCTTCAAGCCCTGAGCGTGTGACCTGCTGTTTGAGGGACTCCACATATTGCGGATGTCCCAGACTGTCGCCTGCCATGATGCAATAGAAGGGGATATCGGACAGTTTCGCAAGCGCATCCAAAACCACATGCTGGCCTTTCCAGCGGGTAAAGCGTGCTGGAACAAAAATCACGGGGCGGTCTTCCGGCAGTCGCCATTCCTGCATGAGCGAGGCGAGGCGTTGCGCCGCGACTTTGGCCGGATCAAATACGTTCAGATCCACGCCGCGATGCACGGTTCGGATACGGCTTGGATCCACCATATAATGTGCTTGTATATGGTCTTTGATAAAGTGGGAAATGGCGATCACTCGTTCACCGTGCACCATGATGCTGTTGTATTTTTTCTTGAGCGCATTCTGTACCCCATACACCCCATGAAATGTCGTCATGAAGGGAATGCCTGCGCGTTTAGCGGCATAATAGGCGCTCCATGCGGGCGCACGGGATCGCGCATGAATAAGGTTCACGCCTTCTTCACGAATCACCCGTTCAAGCGCGTGGATATTTTGCCAAATACCGAGAGGATTTTTTGTATCGACTGGCAGTTGGATATGTTTACCACCCACATAATTCACCTGCGGCACCATTTGACCGCCCGCAGAAACCACAATCGGCTTCCATCCTTGTTTGGCTATTGCGGATGCGATTTCGATCGTGCCACGCTCTACGCCTCCGCTACGGAGCGTAGGTA
>CAZFOM010000109.1:0-2773 GCA_964520155.1 uncultured Rickettsiales bacterium | reverse complement strand
CGTAGGTAAGATTTGTAGTATCACGGGCGGGTTTTGCGTTGACGCAATGTTCATGGCAAGCGATATGACAGGAGGCGGGATTTTACTCAACGAAAATATGTCTCATATTCAGACTCTAGCGCAAAAAAACAAAACACTTGCCTACGTTCAGATTCAGGGCAAGTCGCCGACCGTCGTATTTATTCACGGGTTTCGTTCCGACATGACGGGCACCAAGGCCTTAGCGCTTGAGGAATGGTGTGTATCGAATGATCAATCCTACATTCGGTTTGATTGCAGCGGGCATGGAAAATCGAGCGGTAAGTTTGAAGATCAGACGATTTCCTCCTGGAAACAGGACGTGCTTGATATACTTGACCATGTGGCAAAAGAGCCTGTCGTGTTGGTGGGATCTTCGATGGGCGGTTGGCTTGCGTTGCTTGCCGCGCGCGAACGCAAGAAGCAGGTACTCGGCCTTGTCGGAGTTGCTTCGGCACCGGATTTTACTGAGAATTTAATATGGGAGGCACTGAGCAAAAAACAAAAAGAAGAGGTAGTTAAAAAAGGAAAAACCGTTATCAAAAGCGAATATGATGCGGCGGGCTACCCTATCACCCGCGCACTTATTGAAGACGGGCGCAAGCACTTACTGCTGGGTGGAGAAATTGACATAACATGTCCGGTGCATCTGATTCACGGTATGAAGGATGAGGATGTTCCCTGGCAGATTTCCCTATCCATTAACGAAAAGCTCGTAAGCAAGGATGTCCGAACTACGCTGGTAGAGGAGGGGGATCACCGCATGTCGAGCGCGAAAGACCTCCAGCTACTTACCAAAAGCGTGGGCAAAATGCTCGAAAAAATTATCCAGCAGCAAAAATGAGAATGCCTAAAATCACTACAATTGCGACGGTCATATATCCCCTGAGTGTTGCCGAGTGCGTATCATCAAACACCGCTGAAAACGACAAAAATCTGAATGTCCATAAAGGGCTGTGCCTAGAAATACATAATTCGCTTTACACTACACATGCTTAAACATTAGATAGTGCGCGAAATGCAGCGAGTATGTAATCTATGAAACCGACTCAGAAACCGAAAAACCCTTATTTTTCCTCTGGCCCTTGCGCCAAGCGGCCTGGCTGGTCGCTCGATGCGTTGAAAGGCGCCGTGATTGCGCGTTCGCACCGTGCAAAGGATGGAAAATCCAAGCTCGCGGAAGTGATCGAACTCAGTAAAAAAGTGCTGGATATGCCATCGGATTACCGTTTGGGCATCGTGCCCGCATCAGACACCGGTGCGATCGAAATGGCGATGTGGTCGATACTGGGTGCGCGCGGTGTGGATGTACTGGCGTGGGAGAGTTTTGGTTCGACCTGGGCATCGGATGTGAAAAAGCAGCTTAAGCTCACGGATCTGAGGGTGATGAAAGCCGATTACGGCAAACTCCCCGATCTCTCCCAAGCGGATTGGTCACGCGACGTGATTTTCACATGGAACGGCACTACTTCCGGCGTGAAAGTGCCGGATGGCAACTGGATCTCGGATGCGCGCGAGGGGTTATCGATCTGCGATGCGACCTCTGCCACCTTTGCCATGGATCTGCCGTGGAACAAGCTCGATGTGGTGACATGGTCGTGGCAGAAAGTGCTGGGCGGTGAAGCCGCGCACGGCATGATCGCGCTAAGCCCCCGCGCGGTAAAGCGCCTTGAATCTTTCACTCCCACATGGGGGCTACCCAAAATTTTCCAGATGACGAAAGACGGAAAGCTCATCGAAGGTATCTTCAAGGGCGAAACCATCAACACCCCCTCCATGCTGTGCGTGGAAGATGCGCTCGATGGTCTCAAATGGGCAGAATCCATTGGCGGACTGCCCGCGCTCATGAAACGCTCGAGTGCAAACCTCGCTGCGATTGAAAACTGGGTTGCCAAAAACCCGTGGATGGGTTTTCTCGCCGAAGACAAAACCATCCGTTCAAACACATCCATCTGCCTGAAAATAGCAGACCATACCTTTAACGCCTTACCGGTTGAAGATCAGGAAAAAGCCACCAAGAAAATGGCATCTTTGCTTGAAGCAGAAGGTGTCGCCTATGACATCGGCGCCTACCGAGATGCTCCGGCGGGCTTCCGCATCTGGGGTGGTGCGACCGTTGAAACCTCCGATATCGAACTCCTTATGCCCTGGCTTGCATGGGCGTGGGAACAAATCAAAACGAAATAACCATTCAACAGTATTTAGTGTGTATGCCCAAAGTCCTTATTTCCGACAAACTCAGCCCGCAGGCGATTGATATTTTCAAACAGAACGGCGTCGAGGTGGACGTCAAGACCGGACTCAAGGAAGATGAGTTATGTGCCATCATTGCCGAATACGATGGGTTGGCGATTCGATCGGCCACCAAAGTCACGCCCAAGGTGCTGGATGCGGCAAAGAAGCTGAAAGTCGTCGGTCGCGCCGGTATCGGTGTGGATAACGTCGATATTCCTGCCGCAACCGCGCGTGGTGTTGGTGTCATGAACACCCCGTTTGGTAATTCGGTAACCACTGCGGAACACGCGATTTCGCTCATGATGTCGCTCGCGCGGCAGATTCCATCTGCCAACAGTTCCACCCATTCCGGCAAATGGGAAAAAAATAAATATATGGGCGTCGAGCTTGCGGGCAAGACGCTGGGGCTGATCGGCTGCGGCAATATCGGCTCGATTGTGGCAGATCGCGCGCAAGGACTCAAAATGCGCGTAGTCGCGTTTGATCCGTTTTTATCGGCAGAGAAAGCGCAGTCTATTCA
>CAZFOM010000108.1:0-7020 GCA_964520155.1 uncultured Rickettsiales bacterium | reverse complement strand
ATCTAGCGGCGTGAGTTGTTCGGGTACTATGCCGTGTTTACGCACCTGACGATCAAGAAGCAAACGCCCCCAGCCATCGGGAAGGCTGTCATTGAACACGCCGAACAATCCCTCGAACACGGCATCATCGCAGGGAATGGCATCCATCTGTTTGGGTAGCTTAAGCGGTGAAATATCCAGGACGGATTTTATGAATGTGGGATCATACTCGAAATAAATTTTGCGCTTCACCAGCGCGAGCCTTCCCACTTTGTGATTAACGCTGCCAAAGTTGAGGCTGACATGGACGATGGATACGGGCTGATATGTCATTTAACACTCCCGCGCTTACGCTGCTTCGGTGTTTTCATCAGCTCATCAAGCGATAGACCCGCACTTGATTGCGCGGTGGTGAACAGCCCATCAAACTCATGGGTGGTGCCAAGCGCTAGTGAGAGTGCAAGCAGTGACTCGAGAGAAGTTTTGCCGGTATGCTCGAATTGCTTCAATGTGCCGAGTGGCACACCTGAGCGAGAGGCCAAGCCTTCTTGCGTCAAATCAAGAGCAAGCCTCCGTGCTTTCGCACGGGCGGCAATTTCTTGTATAATCTCTTGGGGTAACTTCATCATATAGCCATTATTATAGCTATAAACCTCTTAAAAGTCAATTAATGGCTATAATAATAGCTATAACTTTCTGGGTCTATTAAGGGGGTCTCTGAGCAGTTCCACCCGTATTTCAAGCATCACGCACCAACCGCGCACATGCGCGGAGTTGTTTGAGTCGAACCGCAAGTTTGGCATTCAAACCAACTGTCCCGCAAACGGCTCTATGGGACACTGGTGGGACACTCGGGCGCAAAACCTCACAATTTTTGACAATCGCGCACAAAAGGCATAATCTAAAATTGTGACGGTGAGGCTGTCGCGGTGTTTTGTAACCAGCTGTAATAAATGGTGAAAAAGCGCCTTGAAAACTGCCGTACTCGCAAGGGTACCGTGAGTTCGAATCTCACCTCTTCCGCCATTTTACAGTCCGTCAACTCAAACTGGCGCATTTCCTCACGTTTTAGAAGTTCGCAAAAATTGCTATTTCCGCCTTCACTTGACATCATATTGAGATATAATCCATTTACAGGTTCGAATTTCACAATGGGTTATACCAGACTAATATAAAAAACTTTGAGATGTTCCGAGATTTACCAGACCCCAATCAACTTTATCCTTTACCCAAACACAAAAGGGTTATGTTTATAAAGAATGCGGATTTGCCGGACAATGTTGAGATCGGCGACTATAGCTATTATGACGATCCGCGTGGTGTTGAGGGTTTTGAGGAGAACATCCTCTACCATTTTGATTTCACGGGAGACAAGCTGGTCATAGGCAAATTCTGCGCTTTAGCTACAAAAACCAAATTTATCATGAATGGCGGCAACCATCGAATAGATGCGCTTTCGACTTATCCATTCGTAATTTTCTCCGGTGATTGGAAGGGTCGTTTTTCTAAAGAAGAAAACTTTCCGATGAAGGGAGATACAATTATCGGAAACGATGTATGGACTGGTTACAACTGCACGATCATGCCAGGAATCAACATCGGTGATGGAGCAGTTATTGCAGCCGAAGCAGTAGTGTGCTCTGATGTCCCCCCTTATGCGATTGTAGCTGGTAATCCTGCTAAGATTGTTCGCATGCGTTTTTCAGATGATATAATTAAGAATCTTCTTAAGATAAAATGGTGGGATTGGGACATTCAAAAAATTACCCGTTATCTGCCAGAGATAAGTGGCTATGATATTGGTAAGCTAAAGTCTGTTGCTTAAAACATCGTATATCCAGAGAAAAGTTTTGAGGTTGGAATATGCAAAAAATTACAGGCGGAAAAAATATCGCATTAAAGATTCCCAAATCACACTATGAAACGACACTGGCTTTTTACAGAGATGTACTTGGTTTAACGCTCACGAAAGAAGATGGTCAGGCAACAGAGAGCTACTCTGCCGTATACGGCAATAACATCCTCTGGTTTGACTGTGTAGACACTTTGGGCAAGGCTGATATATGGCTTGAAGCACATACAACTCATCTGGCCGAATCACTTGAAAAAATATCAAAATCCGATGGCTATATTCGCAATGAAATCGAGCCGTTGCCCTCTGATATGAAGGCAAAATGGATTTGCGATCCCTGTGGCAACACCATTTTATTGAGAGAGGAATGATCTGTGCAAAAACTCGTTCCTTTGCTGAAGTCTTTTGATATGTCTCGTTCCTTGCTGTTTTATCAAGAAATTCTTGGAGCCAAGGTGAACTGGCAGTGGCAGCAGGATCAACACAGCGCAAACCCCTCTTATGCCTCCATATCCCTTTTTAATCAGGAAATTCATATCAGTTCTTTTGCGGGCGATGGAGCGTTTGGTTCAGCCGTCTATTTTTACATGGATGATATCGACGTGCTTCACAAACGGCTGGTTACGTCAGCATCATCATGCATTGAGATGAAGCCTACGCTTCAGCCTTGGAAAAGGTACGAGTTATACATTCGTGATCCAGACAATAATAACCTGAGATTTGGAGTGGATAAAACTAGTCAGTGAAATCATATTTCTTCATATTCAACCGAGCATTAATCACTAACCTTGAATAAAAGAAGGGGGCTTTACGTTCCCTTTATGCTGAAAGCCGTCTGATAATCGGGCTACTGGTGTAATTGATTTTGTGTTGTATTATAAGCAGGCAATCAGGCGTATTGGTTCAAAATGTATTCACTACGCGCCGCCAGCGCTTGTGTTAAACGCAAGAAAGCCGTGAGACAAAGTCACGCAAGTGTTTACTATTCGTTGAAACATCCCCTTATATTGACTATTCATAGGATATGCTCTCCTCACCCGATGCCGGTTGGCGTTTTGACAACAGCTATGCGACGCTGCCTGAGATGTTGTTCAGCAAGCAAGATCCGGTGCCGATCGAAAGGCCGCATCTGCTGTTTTTGAATACAGCACTTGCAACCGAACTAGGGTTGAACGCAGAGATTTTGTCAGGAGAATATGGCGCGCAGGTTTTTGCCGGCAACCTGATCCCGGAAGGCGCCGTGCCGATCGCACAAGCCTATGCGGGGCATCAGTTCGGGCATTTCACGATGCTGGGGGATGGGCGCGCCGTGCTACTCGGAGAGCAGATGACTCCCGATCAAAAGCGCTTCGATATTCAACTCAAAGGTTCCGGCCAGACGCCATTTTCGCGTCGGGGTGATGGACGCGCAGCACTGGCGCCAATGCTGCGTGAGTACATCATCAGTGAGGCGATGCATGCGCTAGGCATCCCCACCACCCGTAGCCTTGCTGTGGTTGCAACCGGTGAGCCGGTGCTGCGTGAAACGCTGTTGCCCGGCGCGGTTCTCACCCGCGTGGCCGCAAGCCATATCCGTGTGGGTACGTTTCAGTATGCCGCCGCACTGGGGGATCGCGCGTTGCTTAAAACCCTCGCCGATTATACGATTGCGCGGCATTTTCCGGAACTCAAAGAGCAGGATAAACCCTACCTCGCATTTTTTTATGCGGTGATGGATCACCAGATAAAGCTCGTGGTGCAGTGGCTGATGGTAGGATTCATCCACGGGGTGATGAATACCGACAACATGGCGATCAGCGGTGAAACCATTGATTACGGGCCGTGCGCGTTTATGGAAGCGTTCGACCCGAATACCGTATTCAGCTCCATCGACCATCAGGGGCGCTATGCCTATGGCAATCAGCCTGCTATCGCGCAGTGGAATCTCGCACGGTTTGCCGAGTGCTTGCTACCCTTGTTTGACGAAGAACCAAAACGCGCCGTGGCGCTTGCAGAAGAAGCTATTGCCGCTTTTGGTGATCGTCTCAAAAACGATTGGCTCAAGGGTATGCGTAAAAAACTAGGTTTGTTTTCAGAAGAAGAGAGTGATCAGAATCTAATCCAATCCTTACTCGAATGGATGCACGCAAACGCAATCGATTTCACGAATGGATTTCGTTCCCTCAGTTCGGAAGAACCACCCTATCAGGATCGTGTATTTCTTGATTGGCATCGGCAGTGGAAAGCACGGCTTTCACGCAATCCCAAACCGCTCAAGTCATCACTTTGTTTGATGCGCGCAAGCAACGCAGCGGTGATCCCCCGCAACCACAACGTCGAAGCAGCATTGAAAGCAGCCAGCGAAGAGGGCGATCTAAAACCAGCACAGCGCCTGCTTGAAGCACTCAAAGACCCGTATAACGAGAACGAGGCGAATGCCGATTACCGTACACCCGCGACACTCACCGAGCGTGTGTTAGAGACATTCTGTGGGACTTAAGTTCCGCGTGTGATCACCCGATCCGAATCGAGGATGGTCTTGGCGGGAATGGCGGGAAGGTTACGCACGATATTATAATAGGTCGTGAAATCGGGTCGCGTTTCATCAAACAGCTGCTCAAAACTATCAATCACGAAATAATCTTTCTGTACATCGTCAATCCGGTAATCGGTACGCATCATACGCAGCAGATCGAAGCCCAGGCGATTGGGCAGAGGACTTTCGAGCGAATAGACCGACTCGGTTTTGGAAGAGACGATACCGGAGCCGTAAATCCGAAGTCCTTTCGCGGTTTGAATCAGGCCGAACTCGACCGTGAACCAGTAAAGCCGCTGGATATAAATGTCCGCATCGAGCGTATGCGCCTTAACTGCGCCGAGTCCGAATTGCTGCATATAATCGGCAAACACCGGATGCGCGAGCATCGGCACATGCCCAAACAGATCGTGAAAAATATCGGGTTCCTGCAGGTAATCAATTTTCGCCGGTTCACGAATCCACCAGGTCACCGGAAACCGGCGCTTCGAGAGATGCTCGAGGAACACCGGCGCCGGAATCAGTCCGGGCACGGTGACGATTTCCCACTGCGTGCGTTTTTGGAGTAAGTCCGAGACGCGACGCAAATCAGGAATCCCCTGCCCCAGCAAAATTTCCAAGCGGTTCAGGCAATCGAGATATTCGTCACACGCCCGATCTTTGAGCAGCGGCAACTGGCGTTTACTGAGCGTATTCCACATCGTATGATCCTGCTCGGTGTAGATGGAGGGATCAAAATCGAACGTGTAATCGGGACGCATGTTTTCGGGATGTTCATCAGCGCGCATAGAAAACCCTATTTGATAAATTCTTTCACGATCCATTCGGAAAAAGCAAGACTCGAGGTAAACGCCGGTGATACGGCGTTGAGCACATGCACCGACTTGCTGTCGCCCTGCACCACGAAATCCTGCTCCAGCGAGAGGGTCTTGGTGTTGAGTAACTGGGCACGGATGCCCGGCCTGCTCCATTCGCTGAACTTGCTGGCATCGAGATTCTTCACCATGCGAAACGCATGTTGAATAAGATACTCCTTGCGGTATTTTTTCATCTCCTCAATGGCAAATTCTCGGAAATGAAACGCATTAGTGGCAAACAAAATCGCCTGCCATTTGAGAATTTGCGCCATCTGAAACGGATTGAACCCGCTAAGCCCCTTGTAATGATGTCGCCAGAAGGCAGGGATCGCCGTGGGGCCAATGCGGATCGTCCCATCCACTGCAGGTGAGAACTGCACGCCCAGAAACGGTTTACGCATGTCCGGTACGCCGTAAATCAATGTGCGAAGTGGTTTATCATTGCCAGTATACTTAAGATACACGCCCTTAAATGGCATGATGATATAGTCGCGCGCGAAACCAAAATCCTGCGCGATGTCGCATGCGGAAAGTCCAGCACAATTGATAATGAAGCCTGCCTCGATCTCGTGATTGCCTGCGAGGATTTTATTGCCGCAAAAACGCTGGTAATACGCTGCACCCGTGCGGATTTCGATGCGCATCTTGCGAAGCTGATCACGCATGTGCGTACAAATCTGCACCGGATCAAAGGTCGCCGTGGTCGGTGAAAGCAGCGCGTAACCGGTCGTACGCACATTGGGCTCAAACGCTTCGGCGGCTTTCTCGTCAATTAGCTCGAGTGGTACGCCATTCACATCGCCGCGCCGTTTGAGTTCTTTCAGTCCCTCGATTTCGGATTCATTGGTCGCCACCACGAGCTTCTGACATTCATTGAGCGGTAAGCCATTTTCTTTACAATACTCACGCATGGCGATGTTGCCTTGCCGACAAAACTTCGCTTTCAACGAATCCGCCGAATAATAAAACCCAGCATGTAACACACCGCTGTTACGCCCGCTGGCGTGTCGTGCGACATCGTCTTCACGTTCGACGAGCAGGATGGACGCATTAGGGTATGCACGGCGAAGATGCGCGGCTGTCGTCAGCCCGATAATTCCTCCGCCGATCACCAGAAAATCGGTTCTCATATCGTCAGTATAGCACAAAAATTACTTTGCGTAGATCTGATCGAAGATACCGCCGTCGTCAAAGTGCTTTTTCTGTACCGCTTTCCACCCGCCGAGCTCCGCAATAGTGGTCATGGGAATTGCCGGAAACTGACCACTATGCTGCGCCGCAACATTCGCATCCGCCGGACGGTAGTAATGCTTCGCCGCCAACTGCTGCGCGGGTTCCGAATAGAGATATTGAAGGTACGCGCGCGCGACTTCGAGATTGCCTTTCTTCTCGGCATTTTTATCCACCACCGCGACCGGTGGTTCGGCGAGAATACTGCTTGAGGGATAGACAATATCAAACTTGTCTTTGCCTAATTCGTTTTTTGCAAGATACGCTTCATTCTCCCAACTGACCAGAACATCCCCGATGTTACGTTGAGCAAAGGTGGTGGTTGAACCCCGCGCGCCGGTGTCCATCACCACGACATTCTTGTAGAGTTTGGATACAAACACTTTTGCGGCTTCTTCGCTCTGGGCATTGTTTTTGAGGGCATAGCTCCATGCTGCAAGATAGGCCCAGCGTGCGGCACCGGAAGTTTTCGGATTCGCCGTGATCACTTTCACATCGTCGCGTATCAGGTCATTCCAGTCTTTGATCTGTTTGGGATTATCTTTCCGCACGAGAAACATAATGGTCGAACTATAAGGACTGCTGTT
>CAZFOM010000107.1:2043-7097 GCA_964520155.1 uncultured Rickettsiales bacterium | reverse complement strand
GCCAAAAACCGTCGCGTGCAGCTGACAAAGCTCTGACGCTTTACGGTTCCATCATGCCCTGAAACTGCTGCATCATATCGAGGATCTGGCGCGGCACTTCCAGCGGATCTTCTTCCAGGGGTGCATCCGCCGTGTGTGCAGCGTCTTCGGCATACGCCCCTGCATCATAAACTTGCTCCGGCGGGTAGGTGTAGAAATCTTCCGGCTCGGCAGTGCCTGATACAGGAACCGTATTGACATCTTTGACCACTTTCCCTGTCTTTCGTGCGGGCGATGGCGTCGCGCCGGAAGGCATGGCAGGAGTAGAAGGCGCGGCGGCACCGGAGGTTTTGCCTGCACCGCTGGCAGCGCTTCCGCCCTGCGGGGCAGGTGGCGTTGGGGCAGGCGCGCTCCCAGCTACTTTTGCTGACCTTGCGGTTGCCTCCTTTCCGGATGGGTCAGGTGTAAGCGTGAAGTTCAGCACCTCATGGCCTACATAGGAAATGCCTTCCATGCTGTGGTGAGTCGTTTCATCGGAGCGATGCGTTTCACCAACGCTCCAGGTCAGAGTGAACGGCTTAATCAGCTGATTCCCCTCACATGGAGTGACATTCCCGCCGCCGTCACTGTTATTCAGAGTAACGCTCATCCCGCTAGGTATTTCCACTGCATTTATTGATCCCTGCACTGCCCCGTCGCTGTAAGACAGGCATTCCAGCGAAATGGAGGCGGTGTTGCTGGCCGTGTCCAGCACGCCTTTTGCGGCTACCTTCATCTCATTGCTGCCGATTGACGTTGCGCTTGAGACGGACACATCGCCGTACGCCTGGCCGCTCGCGGTATGTTCGGACGGATGGTATGTCAGCGTGCCTTCGCCGGTAATGGCGCCTGTCTGTGCGTCAACGTTCAGGGGAATGAAGCCAGTGATGGGGACGTTCGAAAGATCTGCATGGAAGTTGATTTCAGGGTCCTGAACATCCACCTGCGCTTTGTAGTTGCCCTGCACATCCAGTCCTAGATCTTCCCCGCACTGCATCACTAGATCAAGCGGGAAGCGTTCCGTGCGCGTGCTGGTGTCAGGCACCTTGCCCCAGCCGCAGGCCCACAGCGTTTGCGGTATGGCGGTGCAGGATGATTTTTGGGGCGTCACACGGTACTGACCGGAGCGTACTTTCAAACTGTATTTCCCCTGATCGTCCGTGCGGGTAATCACCGGCGGCATGCTTACATCTATGTTTTCTGCACGCACTTCGGCATTTTTTACCGGCTTGTTGTTTTTATCCACCACGCTACCGGCGATTTCCGTCGAAGGAGAAGGATCAAAGGAAAGTTCGCCGACAGCGCGTACAGTGTATTGCACCGTGTTGCCATTCTCTCCCGCCTCCTCCTTGCTTTCAAACTTATCCACCGCACGGGTATGGCTGGGGCGCTCGTTGCAACCCCATGCTTCCGCGGGATTAATTTGTTTTTTGACTGGCTTATCTTTTGCCTTTCCCTCTGGTCCAATCACGACATATTCGCCTTCCACCATGAAAAAGCGTCCGCAATCTTCGTTGCGGGTTTTAGCACCTTCGGCCTGCGCCTGTTCCAGTGTTTTTTTCATCAACGCATCCAGTTCCTGCTCGCTGGCATGTGCGCTAGCGCATAGCTGCGCAGCAACTGCAAGGTAAAGAGAGTAGCGAAGAAGATGTATGACCATAGAGCCGCTTCCTGATCAGGGGTGAAGGAAACAAGATTATAAACTACCCGAAGAATCTTAATAAATAATGAACCACTGACCCAACTTAAGCACCTAATTTATCTACTATCTTCTGTTTTAGCTTGTTGTAATTATTCAGTAAATTGTGACTCTGACTCCGTCAATCTAGGTTCGAGCCCTAGTCCCCCAGCCATCGCGTATTCTCGAGGCGCGCAGCGCGTCGCAAGAATAGCGATGTCCTCGGGCTTGACCCGAGGACACAGTAGATACTACTTTCGAACCTTGGAACTAAGTTATTTCGTTGCTTCCAGCGTGACGGTTCGATCCCTGGCACCCAGCCACTTGATACAAATCAAGGTGCTGAAAAGATAAAGTTTTTAGATTGGTTTCCATAGGATTTCTATGGAAACACTTCTTTCACATTGTACGCTACTCTTTTCAGAGCACGGAAATGTATTTTTCACCTTTTTCCTGGGTGGGCTGACGGGTAGTTTTACCCATTGCCTGATCATGTGCGCGCCGGTGGTGGCGTGCCAGTCGGCCTGCGGCGGCAGTTGCGGCAAGCGCTTGAGCAACGCCGCGCAGTGGCAGTATCATCTGGGGCGTTTAATGATATACGGTGCGCTCGGATTTTTCGCAGCGCTCTTTGCCGCGCAGTTTACTGCTTATACAAATTGGAATGCTCTATCTTCGGGAATGATGATTGCCGCAGGTGCGCTCTTTGTCGGCAGCGCCATTTTTCCGCAAACCCATCCGCTGCTGCGCTTTGTCCCGCAAAACGGATTCCTGCGCGGCGTGATGATGAGCTTCATGCCGTGCGGACTCATCTATGCTGCGCTGATGATGGCGGCGACACTCGCGCATCCCATGCAGGGCATGATCGCGATGTGGTTGTTCGTGCTCGGCACCATCCCCGCCTTGTTAATCGCCAGTGGCAGCGCCGCGGCGCTCGCTAAACACTGGCAACAATTCATGCAAACCGCTGGCCGCTTCGGCATGGCATTTAATGGGCTGGCACTGCTCGTGCTCGCCGCCAAAACCATGAGGTAAAGAATGCAAACGATAACAAGAACCATTCCCGAATATAATGACGATATCGTCAAGAAATTCACCATCGCATCCTTGTTCTGGGGGTTCGTTGGCATGTTGGTGGGCTTGCTCATCGCGCTGCAAATGGCATTTCCGATTTTGAATTTTGGTGAGTATCTGACCTTCGGGCGGCTCCGTCCCGTGCATACATCCGCAGTGATTTTTGCCTTCGGCGGCAATGTGCTGTTTGCGACCTCCTATTTTGTGGTGCAGCGCACCTGCCGTGCACGCTTGTGGAATGACGGACTCTCGCTATTTACCTTCTGGGGCTATCAGGCCTTCATCGTGATGGCGGCACTTGGATATGTGCTCGGCATTACGCAGGGCAAGGAATATGCCGAGCCGGAATGGTATGCCGATTTGTGGCTCACCCTCGTGTGGGTTTCGTATCTGCTGATTTTTCTCATGACGCTCAAACATCGCGAGGAACCGCATATTTATGTGGCAAACTGGTTTTTCCTTGCGTTCATTGCGACGGTTGCGGTGCTGCATCTGGTCAACGGCGCGCATCTGCCTCTATCGATTACGGGTTCTAAAAGCGTTGCGGTCTGGGGCGGCGTGCAGAGTGCCCTCATTCAATGGTGGTATGGGCATAATGCAGTAGGCTTTTTCCTAACCGCCGGCTTCCTAGGTATCATGTATTATTTCGTGCCCAAGCGTGCGAACCGTCCGGTCTATTCCTACCGTTTATCTATCTTACATTTCTGGTCGCTCATCTTCATCTATATCTGGGCTGGGCCGCACCATCTTCATTACACGGCGCTTCCCGATTGGGCGCAGACGCTTGGCATGACATTTTCGATTATGCTTTGGATGCCAAGCTGGGGCGGCATGATCAATGGCGTGATGACGTTGTCGGGTGCTTGGAACAAACTGCGCGAAGATCCGGTGCTGCGTTTCATGATTATTGCGCTCGCATTTTACGGCATGAGCACATTTGAAGGGCCGCTGATGTCCATCAAAGCGGTGAACTCTTTGTCGCACTACACCGACTGGACGATTGGTCACGTGCATTCGGGCGCGCTTGGCTGGGTGGCGTTCATCAGCTTCGGTGCGCTCTATCATCTGGTGCCGGTCTTGTGGAAAAAGAAAGAGCTCTATTCGCTGCGCCTCGTAAATGTGCATCTGTGGGTTTCGACCATCGGCATCGTGGTTTACATCACCGCAATGTGGATTTCGGGTATCATGCAGGGGCTTATGTGGCGTGCCTATGACGAGCTGGGCTTCCTGCAATACTCATTCGTAGAAACGGTGGAGGCTATGCACCCTTACTACATCATCCGCGCGATCGGCGGGGCGCTCTATCTCGCCGGTATGGTGATCATGCTCTATAATTGCTGGAAGACGGTGAATGGCGCTCCGCAGCAAGCTATTGCCAAGGAGACTGCCTATGCTTAAGCATCATGGAAAAATCGAGCGCAACTCGATCCTGCTGCTCGTGCTGACGCTGGTAGTGATTTCGATTGGCGGTCTGGTGGAGATTGTTCCGCTGTTTCGCATTGAAACGACGATTGAGAAAGTGCAGGGCATGCGCCCCTACACACCGCTGGAGCTCGCCGGTCAACAAATCTATATCCGCGAAAACTGCAACGCCTGCCATAGCCAGCAGATTCGTCCGCTTCGTGATGAAGTCGAGCGTTATGGCCATTATTCACTCGCGGCAGAAAGCATGTATGATCATCCGTTCCTGTGGGGATCCAAACGCACGGGGCCAGATCTCGCGCGCGTGGGTGGTAAGTATTCCGATGACTGGCAGATTGCTCACCTCATTAACCCGTGCGACGTAGTACCCGAATCCATCATGCCTGCTTACGGGTTCATGATGAATAAAGGCGCGAACCTGACACATATTGATAAGCTCATGAAAGCGCATCGCGCGGTGGGCGTACCCTATACGGATGAGATGATTGCGAATGCGTATAGTGATGCGGTGGCGCAGGCAAAAACCGACGGCGATACGACAGGCCTCACCGCGCGCTACGGCAATAAAGTCAATGCGCGCGATTTTGATGGCCAGCCTCAGTTTGTTTCCGAAGCCGATGCGCTGGTGGCCTATCTGCAAACACTCGGCACTCTGGCCGACATCAAGGACTATGAACTGCAATCCACCAAAGCAGGAGCAAAACCATGATAGACCGTCTAATCGATCACGCGCCGGTCATTGGCTTGTGTTTTTTCTTCGCAGTCTTTGTCGTGATCGCGTATCGCACCTACCGACCATCTCAGAAAAACACATTGCAGCAACATGCCTTCATTCCGCTGAAGGAGGAAAAGACTCATGAATGAT
>CAZFOM010000107.1:0-2033 GCA_964520155.1 uncultured Rickettsiales bacterium | reverse complement strand
AATAAGGAAAGAGATGAATTCACTGGCGTTGAGACCACCGGTCACGACTGGGATGGGCTCAAAGAACTCAATAACCCCGCGCCGCGCTGGTGGCTCTGGGTGTTTTACGTCACCGTTATCTGGGCGATCGGCTATTGGATCGTATATCCCGCTTGGCCCACGCTTACCGGCAATACCAAAGGCACCAAAGAATGGACGCAGTATAAGAAACTCGCCGAAGAACAGGCCGAGATTATGGTGCGCCGTGGTAAGCAAGGCGAGGCGCTGCACGGCAAAACACTGGCCGAGATTGAAGCTGATCCGGCGCTTTATCAATTCGCGGTGGCGGGGGGCAGAACCTTGTTCAAAGAAAATTGTGCAGGCTGTCATGGCACTGGCGCCGAAGGCCGCAAGGGTTATCCGAATCTCAATGATGACGACTGGATCTGGGGTGGGTCGCTCGATAATATCTTCACCACGCTCAAATTTGGTGTACGCAATGGGCACACACAGGCACATGTCTCGCAAATGCCTGCCTTTGGCCGCGAAGGGATTTTACCTAAAGAAGATATCTCGAATGTCGCCGATTATGTGCTGAGCCTATCGGACAGCAGCAAGCCCGCCAATGAAAAGGGCAAACTGCTATTTGAGCAGAACTGCACCTCCTGTCACGGCGAAGGCGGCAAGGGCAACCGCGAGATGGGCGCGCCGAACCTCACGGACGGTATCTGGCTTTACGGCGGCAGCAAGGCAGCGGTGATGGATATGATCACCAATGCGTATGGCGGCGTGATGCCTGCATGGGAAGAACGCTTGAGCGAAGATGCGATCAAGCAGCTTGCCATCTATGTGCATTCGCTTGGAGGAGGTGAAGCGCCGGCACCGTATTCTGCGCCTATCACGCCGAGCGCAGCTACCACATCACCACCTACACCATAATATGAACGCGGAAATCCAACTTTTTGCCAAGCAGCAGAAAATTTATCCGCGCCGTGTGTGGGGCACGTTCCGCAAGCTCAAATGGACAGCTATGATTGCGCTGCTCGGCATCTATTACGGTACGCCTTGGCTGCGCTGGGATCGCGGCGAGCACGCTCCGGATCAGGCGATTCTGATTGATATGCCTGGACGACGCGCCTATTTTTTCGGCATCGAAATCTGGCCGCAGGAAGTCTATTACCTCACCGGCATTCTCATTCTCGCGGCGGTGGGATTGTTTTTTGTGACCTCGCTATTTGGCCGCGTATGGTGCGGCTATGCCTGCCCGCAAACCGTATGGACGGATTTGTTCGTCTGGGTCGAACGCATCGTGCAGGGTGACCGCAATGCGCGCAAGAAACTCGATGAATCACCGCTCAGTATCGAGAAGATTTATAAAAAGGGACTCACACATAGCATCTGGCTTTTGATTGGATTATTCACCGGCGGCGCCTGGGTGTTTTATTTTAACGACGCGCCAACACTCATGGATCAGATTGTGCATTTCGATGTACCATGGAGCGTTGGTGGGTGGATTCTTGCGCTTACTTTTTCCACCTATCTCATGGCGGGTTTTGCGCGCGAGCAGGTCTGCACCTATATGTGCCCTTATGCGCGCTTTCAATCGGCAATGTTTGATAAGAACACGCTGATTATCGCCTATGATGAAAAACGCGGCGAACCTCGCGGCAAGCACAAAGCGGGCGATAGTTGGGAAGGTCGCGGCCATTGCATAGACTGCGATTCCTGCGTGGTGGTGTGCCCGACCGGCATTGATATCCGAAACGGTTTACAGATGGAGTGCATCGCCTGCGGCCTGTGCGTGGATGCCTGCAATAATGTGATGGAAAAAATAGGATTGCCCAAAGGCCTCATTCGCTACGATACGGAAAGCAAAAAACCCTTTGAATTATTCAAAGCGCGCACATTCTGGTATGCGGGAATTCTCTTGCTGGTGGGCTGCCTGATGCTCTATGCGCTGCTGAACCGTGCACCGCTTGATCTGAATGTAATTCATGATCGCAACCCGTTGTTTGTTACATTGTCGGATGGTTCGATCCGCAACGGCTACACAC
>CAZFOM010000106.1:3894-7110 GCA_964520155.1 uncultured Rickettsiales bacterium | reverse complement strand
TTGGTGAGGAATAAAAAACAGGCTTTTCCATTTGTAGCGCTCTATGAATGAATAAAGCGACCTTGCGCGCATCGGGAAATTGTTCACTGGAAAATCGCCATGTGGCCGTAGGAGCTGCAAGCGCTGCGAGCTTATGCGCGGCATTTCCGGTTACCAGCAGCGATTCATGCTGGTAGGTTTGAACAATGGCCTCCACTGGCAACACTGAGGCTTCCGAGAGAGGAGCGTGATTCACTCCAAACCGCTGCGCGTAGGCTTCCCCGCGATGTGCATCGAGCACACTCAGCACATCCGGCGCTTTTTCCGTATGTGCCATCACCTCTAACGTGGAAACCCCATAAAACGGTTTTTCGAGGGCGAATGCGGTTGCTTTTGCCACCGCCAAGCCGACGCGGATACTAGTAAAGCTCCCAGGCCCTACGGTTGCGCCGATAGCATCCAGATCAGCATAAGTGAGTTTCGCATCACGCAACACCGATTCGCACATCGGCACCAACATTTTCGATTGCTGATGGAAATCCTCATGACACTGATAGGCAATCACCTCCTCCCCGCGGCCGATGCTTACGGAACAAGGGCCGATCGAAGTATCCATACATAGGAGTACAGGAGGTTTGGACAGCATGGCATCACCTATGCTATGACTTCTGCTGAAAGTAAACGGGAGACATATGACACTGATTCAAAAGCGCTGCATTCCCTGCAAGGGGGGAGAGCCGTTATCGGCTTCGGCTGCAAAAGCACTGCAATCCGAAGTGCCGAATTGGTCTATTGCAAGCGATGGCAAATGGCTCACGCGGCGTTGGACATTTAAGAATTTCGCGCAGTCTTTGGCATTTGTGAATAAGGTAGGCGCATTGGCGGAATCGGAAGATCATCATCCCGACATATTGATGGGTTGGGGTTATGCGGAGATTCGCCTGCAAACCCATGCCGTGGGGGGATTGCATGAGAATGACTTTATTCTGGCAGCGAAAATTGATCTAATTCAATAGATTATGGATTGATTCGCAAAAAACACTGTAAAACGCTGCGATTTTGATTACATTGTTAGTTAGAAATGAGTACCGAACCCGATTCTAAAATCGCTCCAAGAAAACTGTATATCAAGACCTACGGGTGTCAGATGAATGTCTATGACTCCACCCGTATGGCCGATGTTCTGGCGCCTCTGGGGTATCAGACCACCGAGGAACCCGCAGATGCCGATCTGGTGATCCTCAATACCTGCCATATCCGCGAGAAGGCAGAAGACAAAGTATTTTCCGATCTCGGCCGCATCCACAAAGAGCAGAAGCAGCGAACCGAGCGTCCGATGCTGATTGCGGTGGGCGGGTGCGTCGGGCAAGCGGCGGGGGAGGAGATCATTCACCGCGCGCCCTATGTGGATATGGTGTTTGGCCCGCAAAGTTATCACAAACTACCGGAGATGGTGACAAAGGCGATCCGCGGGCAAGGCGGGCAGGTGGAGCTGGATTTCGAGGCCAATGCCAAATTCGATGCGCTGCCAGAAGAATCCATCCCGCAGGGAAAATCGGCATTTCTTGCCGTGCAGGAAGGTTGCGACAAATTCTGCACCTTCTGTGTGGTGCCATACACGCGGGGTAAGGAATACTCCCGCAGCGCCGAGGAGTTGCTCGCGGAAGCCAGAAAACTCGTATCGCAGGGCAGCATCGAGATCACGCTGCTGGGGCAGAACGTGAATGCGTATCATGGGGCGGGGGCGGACGGCAAAGACTGGAGCCTTGCCCGACTGATTGCTGAATTAGCAAAAATTCGCGGGCTGGAGCGAATCCGTTATACGACATCGCATCCGCGCGATATGGATGCAGATCTGATCGCCCTGCATGGGGATGAACCGAAACTTATGCCGTATCTGCATTTGCCGGTGCAATCGGGGTCGGATCGGATATTAAAGCTGATGAACCGCAAACACACATCGGATTTCTATCTCGACATCATTGACCGTTTGCGGCGTGTACGGCCTGATATTGCGTTATCTTCGGATTTCATCGTGGGTTTCCCTGGCGAAACCGATCGCGACTTCAACGACACCTTGCGTCTGGTAGAAACCGTTGGATATGCGCAAGCTTACTCCTTCAAATACAGCCCGCGCCCGGGAACGCCTGCAGCAACGGAAGAAGTGCAGATTGAGGAATCGGTTAAGGAGGATCGTCTGAGCCGGTTGCAGGCATTGCTGGTGCGGCAGCAGACGTCCTTTAACAAATCCAGTATCGGTAAAGTGATGCCGGTACTGTTTGATAAACAGGGCAAGTTGGAAGGGCAGATACTTGGAAAAAGCCCGTATCTTCAGTCAGTGCATGTACGCGATGCGCAGCATCTGCTTCATCATCTCGTGATGGTGGAAATCACCGACGCTTATCAAAACAGTCTCACGGGGCGAGTGGTGTCCCGCGAGCATAACCTCAAAAACGCAGCATAACAACACAGGGAGCAAGTACATTGGAAACTGATAAAAAGCAGGTACAGATTAACATGCAGTTCAGCAACAACGCCCTGCTACCAATGCTGTTTGGCGATGGCGATGCGCATCTGAATCGCATTGAGAAAACCCTGCACGTCAATACGGCTTCGCGCGGGAACACACTGGCCATTAGCGGTACGTCGGGTGCAGTTGAAATTGGCCGCAAGGTGGTGCAGGAACTTTATAACAAACTCGAAGCGGGTGAAGCAGTAGGCATGTCCACGGTGGATGCGGCAATTCGCATGTCCATGCCCGAAAAAATCAGTGGTCGCAAGAAAAATGGCGTGTATTCGACCGACATCAACATCAAGACCATCAAAAAAACCCTGATGCCGTATTCGGCGATGCAGGCGCGCTACATTCAATCGCTCTATGATCATGAGATGGTGTTTGCGATTGGGCCTGCGGGCACCGGAAAAACCTATCTCGCGGTGGCGATGGCAGTGCATATGTTCATCAATCGCAAGGTGGATCGTATTATTCTGTCGCGTCCGGCGGTGGAGGCAGGGGAAAAGCTCGGATTCCTGCCAGGCGATCTGAAAGAGAAAATCGATCCCTATCTTCGCCCGCTCTACGATGCACTCTATGATATGCTCCCGCCGGAAAAAGTAATCACCTGTCTGGAGCAGGGCGAAATTGAAGTGGCGCCGCTTGCGTTTATGCGAGGCCGTACCTTGTCGAACGCGTTTATCATTCTGGATGAGGCGCAAAACACCACTCCCACTCAGATG
>CAZFOM010000106.1:0-3884 GCA_964520155.1 uncultured Rickettsiales bacterium | reverse complement strand
CCCGCCTTGGGGAAGATTCGCGCATGGTGATCACGGGCGATTTAACACAGACCGATTTACCCAAGGACGTGAAATCGGGATTACGCGATGCGACCAATCGCCTGCAAAATGTTGACGAAATTTCGATCATCGGCTTTGATGATAACGACGTGGTGCGCCATCCCTTGGCCGCACGCATCGTGCAAGCATATGAGGAATACGAAAACAAGAAACGCAAAGCCCAATCAAATAAAATTGATTGATACTATGCCGGACGGGGACAGTAGAAATATATCGGTGCGTATAGAGCATAATGGCTGGCATAAACTGCCATCGGTGGAGCGCTTAGTCAGCGAAACGATTACCGATACGTTTCGCTATATGGCGCATCCTGCAACCGGCGTCACCGTACTGCTTTCGGACGATCAGGCGATTCAGGCCTTGAATCACCAGTTTCGTGGCAAGAACATGCCCACTAATATCCTGTCGTTTCCATCCGGCGAAGAAGGCTATCTGGGCGATCTGATTGTGGCGTATGAAACCACGGCCGCGGAAGCGACGCAGCAGAAAAAGCCCTTAGCTAATCATCTTGCGCATTTGGTGGTGCATGGCACATTGCATCTGCTTGGATTTGATCATGAAGAAGAAGATGAAGCAGACATGATGGAAGACACCGAAGCACGCATTCTAGCGGCGCGCGGTATTGCGAATCCTTATCAGGTTGCATGATGAGTAACGTACAACGAAAAAACAAACTTCAAACGGATATGACAAACCAGACGATCATTCATTTGCCAGTCAAGCCCAAATCACCGGACAAAGAAGGCATCATGCGCCGCTTCCGTCAGTGGTTGCGCGCCAATATGTTGTTTGGCAAAAAAGATAACTCCATCCGCGAAGCGCTGGTGGAAGTGCTCGAGGAAAGCCAGCAGGCGAGTGTCGAACAGCTACCGCACGAAGAAAAAAAGATCCTGCGCAATGTGTTGGAATTTGGTGGCATGACGGTGCGCGATGTCATGATTCCCCGCACCGATATTCAGGCTGTGGAGTATCACAGTTCACTTGATGAGTTGACACGTCACATCGTCGAGCAGCGCCACACGCGCATTCCGGTGTATGAAGAAACCCTCGATCACATCAAGGGGTTTATCCATATCAAGGATCTGTTTCCGGTACTCAAAGGCAATGCGATTTTCGACGTGTCGCTCATGATCCGCGATATTCTGTTTGTACCACCCTCCATGAAAATACTGGATCTGCTGGTTAAGATGCGGTTGTCGCGCGTGCATATCGCAATCGTGGTAGACGAGATGGGCGGTACCGATGGTTTAGTTACGATGGAAAATCTGTTTGAAGAAATCGTCGGTGAAATCGAGGATGAACACGACGAACAGAATGTAACCAGCCACCTCATCTGGTCGCCGCAGCGCACCTGTGATGTGGATGCGCGAACCGAAGTGGTCAAGATTGAAAAAGAACTGGGAATCTATCTTTACAGCAAGGAGGATGGAAACCCCGATGATTTTGACACGATTGGCGGCTTGATCTTTTTCCACGCGGGGCGCATACCTGCAAAGGGAGAGAAAATTGACTATCAGGGCGGCATACAATTTGAGATACTGGACGGCGATGCGCGGCGCATCAAGCGACTGCGCATTATTGCGCCCGATCCGCTTACTGCCAGTTCATCACTCTAATTTTACCTACTATGCGTAGTTTTTTTGAGCGTCAGACACATACCATCTTGTCTGCCTCAGGCTGGAGGCGTTCGGGCATCGCTTTCGTGGCCGGTGTCTTTTTGACATTGGCATTTCCTCCGATTTTTTTACTGCCGGCCATTTTTCCTTCGATTGGAATTCTTTATATTCTTTTGCATCAACCTCCCACCCGACGCCGCGCATTCTGGGATGGCTGGTGGTATGGGTTTGGATTTTTTGTCACCAGTCTTTACTGGATTACCATTTCACTATTTACCGATATTACGCAGTTCTGGTGGCTGGTACCTTTCGCGCTGGTGGGACTCCCCGTAGTCATAGCGCTCTATTTTGCCCTGTTTGGCTGGCTGATGTCATTTCTTCCATTTAAGGGAATCGTTCGGTTAGTGGCATTTGCCCTGTTGTGGCTTGTCATGGAGATTGCTCGTGGCATCTTGTTTACCGGATTTCCGTGGAATCTGATTGGATATGTCTGGACGGCCTCCCTTCCGGTATTGCAATCGGTTTCAGTGGTAGGAATCTACGGGCTGGGATTCTTTACTGTGCTTTTTACGGCTTCGCCTGCCTTGCTTTTTTTGTATCCAGACAGATTTATATTACATGCGAAAGTAAATTTCGCTCAGGTTGTGATGTGGATGCTCGTGGGGCTATGGGGGATGGTTCGCTTGGAGCAGCATCCTACTCAATATGCCGATACGACGATCCGTATCGTGCAGGCAAATATCCCACAGGATTTGAAATGGCATCCGAAAGAGCGTGAAAAGAATCTGGAAAAGCATTTGATGCTATCCGATATGAAAAACCATCCCGTGGATTATGTGATCTGGCCTGAAAGCGCCTTTCCTTACACACTTCGTGAAGGAGAAGATGATTCGGTTTTCTGGCGAGAGGAGATCCCCCAAGGCACGGTGCTACTCATGGGTGCGGTTCGTTCGGTTGGCAAAACGCCTGGGGATTTCAAAGTATACAATAGCCTAGTGGCCATTGACGGAGAGGGGAAGCGCCTCGCCACCTACGATAAGAATCATCTGGTGCCGTTTGGAGAATATGTCCCGTTTCGGGATTTTCTGCCGTTACCCAAGATCACTCAGGGCAGCACTGATTTTTCGACGGGCGACGGCAATCACCTGATCCAGAGTGAGGCATTACGACCTTTTATTGCTTTGATATGTTACGAAGTGATTTTTCCTTCTTACGCAAAACAACATGGAGTAGCGGAATGGTTACTCAACATCACGAACGATGCATGGTTCGGGATCAGTAGCGGCCCCTATCAGCACATGCACATGGCACAGGTGAGGGCAATAGAACAGGGTTTACCGTTAATCCGAGCAGCGAATACGGGTATATCCGTGGTAGTGGATCCATTAGGGCGAATCATAAATCAAATACATTTATCAACAGAAGGGGTCATCAATACCAGACTACCTGAAGGTTTGTGAATTTAGCGGAGCGAAATCAATTAATTATTATAATTATTCCAATTCTTATTATAATGTTTAATAACGCTTATTCATAATTATATAATTCAAATATCTGAGATGTGACTTTACTAATCAGTACAGCGTGTGTATGAATGCATAGGTTAACAATTTAACACTCGTAAAGTTGTTTATATTATATTGTTAACAAACGCTAATTATTGCCTCAGGAGTTGTATGTCCAGTCACCCAGTAGATATCCATGTAGGAAAACGTTTGCGACTGCGTCGCACCTTATTGGGGATGAGTCAGGAGAGTGTTGGTAGCGCGATCGGTGTCACCTTCCAGCAGATACAGAAATATGAGCGCGGCATCAACCGCATGGGTGCGAGCCGTCTATTTGATTTTGCCAAAGCACTCGGTGTGAATGTATCCTATTTCTTTGAAGGCTATGAAGATCCGGCGGCATCCAAGCAATTTGGCGGCAAGGAAGAAAATCCGGATGCCTTTGAATATGACCGTTTCAGTAGCCGAGATACGATGGAGCTAGTGCGTAATTATAACCGCCTGCCAACGAGTAAATTGAAAAAAACGGTCAGTGATTTGGTGAAAGCTGTTGCGGACGATAATGTCGTCACCAGCGAAGCGAGTTGACGTGCGCGCATACGAAATGCGCTTGACGAAATAAACACAGCGATTAGATTCAGCCCCAATTTCAGGAGGGGATTTGTCCGCTTGCCACCTCCCTAAACATAGGTCTAAGTGGTAA
>CAZFOM010000105.1:0-7197 GCA_964520155.1 uncultured Rickettsiales bacterium | reverse complement strand
CTCAGGGATGAAATCACCATGATTGAACGCGAGATCTACGACGATCTCATTGCATAGCCTGTAATTTGTTGCATTTTTATCGCGTTATTATTCTGTCGTAAGCGGGTGAACGTTGTTTGACCTGCATTTCATTGCTTTTTTTTAAGCCACATATAATCTCCCCCCATTCACAATTACAGGGGGAGTTGTATGAACATCAAAAATATATTGCTCGTTACATCCGCTATTTCCGTGCTTCCGTTTGTGGCTTCGGCTGAAAGCGGTAACTGGTATGTTGGAGTGGGTGCGGGTGCCGCGCATCATCACGATGCAGACATCGTCCGCGGCGGAACGCGAAACGACGCCGATTTTGACTGGGGATGGTCTGGCGAAACGGCGCTTGGGTATCGCTACGGCAATGGCTTCCGCACGGAACTCGAACTTTCCTACAAAGGCAATAATGATGTAGATACGATATCCGGTACGCTTACGCCAGGCGGAGATACCCGTTCCTGGGCGGGCATGATCAATGTCCTGTACGACATTGATATGTTCGAGGATACCCGCTTCATGCCGTATATAGGTTTGGGTGCCGGTGTGATCCGTTCGGAATACGACAATGTCGGGCCATGCTGCGGCTTCGCCACGCGTGTGGATGACACGGACACAACCTTTGGCTATCAAGGGATTGCTGGTATTTCGTTCCGCGCAACCGAGATGGTTGATCTTTATGCAAACTACAAATACACCAGCGCGCATGAGCCTGAATACAACGCGCTTGCTGTAACCAATGTGGATGCGGATTACGATGTCAGCACCATCATGGCGGGTATTCGCATTAATCTTGGCGCACCGTCGTCTCCAGCACCAGCACCCGTTGCTGCAGCGGCGGAGCCTGCTCCATCGCCTGAGCCAGAAACGTCGCGTACCTATCTGGTGTTCTTTGACTTTAACCGCTCGGATCTCACGCCGGAAGCGCTGGATGTGTTACGTCAGGCCGCCGAAGATGCCAGAAATGGCGGTGCGGTGAAAGTTGAAGTGCGCGGACATGCCGACCGCTCGGGTAGCGATGCGTATAACGTGCGCCTCTCGCAGAAACGCGCGCAGGCAGTACGCTCAGAACTGGGCCGCCTCGGATTACCCGTGGAAGAAATCGCGACGCAGGCCTTAGGCGAGCGTGAGCCGCTGGTGCCTACGGCAGATGGTGTGAAAGAACCACAGAACCGTCGCGCGGAAATTGTGTACGTTCGATAGGACATGACTTGAAACAAAAAAAGGAGCCGTAAGGCTCCTTTTTTTGTGCCTGTAGTCATTTGACTTAAAAATGCCTCAATTCGCGCTGCGTCATCCCGTGGCCCCACCACGGGATCTCATGAACAAAACACTGTTTGATAAGAATAGCGGGATTTACTTTCCGTTAGGGTGGTATTCCTCGCTGCATGTGTCGTCATTGCGAGCGCAGCGAAGCAATCCATCTTTTGCTCTGGATCGCCACGGCCTAAAGGCCTCGCGATACAAATAACCCGATGCTTGCGTCGGATTACTTTGCAGACTCAACCCAAAGCATTATATCCCGCGATCAAGTTGCGGGATGACGGTAGTGGATAGGTAGAGGGTGCGTTATCAATTCAAACGATTACAATGCAAAACCTAATTCTGCGCGACAGAATCGCAGGATTCTACACCGTGCCGATAGCTATACAGAGCGTCGGATGTAAGCGTACGCAGATCGCGTGTCTGTGGGGATAGCGCGGTCTGAAAGGTTTCCTGAATTGCACCACAGAACTGGTTTTCCTGCATATTCAGGCTGGTGCTCGAGGAATCGTTGGCCAGATTGGTCACAAAACGGTTGAGCTTGTTGGCGCTGGCTCCGCCATACACACGACGGAAATAGCTCTGCATACTGTCGCTGCGGCGAACCAGTTCTGTCTGAAATTTTTTCACGAAGGCATTGTAGGAGGCCTGTTGTTTGCAGGCGAGCGCTCCGACCATCAGGTCGCTTTGAAGCACACGCGTATTGAGCCCCTGCAACTCATCCGGAGAGGCGCAGTTCGATTTTGCCCAAGCTGCGCTGCTGGTGGTTAGAATGAGTATTCCCGCACAGGTTGCCAACCATTTTTTCACGATAACGACTCCCTTACTTGTACGCCTTGAATCGTAGCAGGTGATCGGCGAGCACGCAAGCCATCATCGCTTCGCCCACGGGTACGGCGCGAATACCCACACATGGATCGTGACGGCCTTTGGTGACGATCTCGGTCTCGTTCCCATGCGCGTCGATGGTTTCAACGGGGGTGAGGATCGAACTGGTCGGTTTAACCGCAAAGCGGCAGACAATTGGTTGACCTGAGGAAATGCCGCCCAGTATTCCGCCTGCATGATTGGTGAGGAAGGTGGGATTTCCATGATCCATGCGCATACGATCGGCATTCTGCGCACCTTCAAGTGTGGCTGCCATCATACCCGCACCGATTTCAACCCCTTTGACGGCATTGATGCTCATCATGGCGCGCGCCAAATCGGAATCGAGCTTGTCATAGATAGGATCGCCAAGCCCAACCGGCACTCCCTCTGCCACCACCTCAATCACCGCTCCTACCGACGAACCGTTTTTACGGATCTCAAGCAGGTATTCTTCCCATTTTGCGGCCGTTGCTTTGTCTGGGCAACAGAAGGGGTTGTTCTCGACTTCGTTCCAATCCCAGTGGTTGCGGTTGATCGCATGTGCGCCCATCTGCACTAGCGCGCCTCGGATTTTAATGCCTGGCCCAAGAATTTTTCGCGCGATGGCACCTGCTGCCACCCGCATCGCAGTTTCGCGCGCAGAGGAGCGGCCACCGCCTCGGTAATCGCGAATGCCGTATTTCTGCTGATAGGTATAATCGGCATGTCCTGGGCGGAACGTATCCTTGATTTCGCTGTAGTCTTTGGATTTCTGATCCTCGTTGAATACGATCAGGCTGATCGGCGCGCCGGTGGTTTTTCCTTCAAATACGCCGGAATAGATTTTGACCGTATCCGGCTCTTTGCGCTGGGTGGTGAATTTCGACTGACCAGGTTTTCTGCGATCCATCCAGTACTGGATGTCGGATTCTTGAAGCGGAATCAGAGACGGGCAGCCGTCCACCACGCAGCCGATGGCTTCGCCGTGACTTTCTCCCCAAGTGGTGAAGCGAAACAGCGAACCGAATGTATTTCCAGCCGCCATGACTACACCGTGGTGATATCGGGTGCGTCGATCGCCTTCATGCCCACCACATGATAACCGCTATCCACATGCAGCACTTCGCCAGTGGTGCCGCGTCCAATATCCGCGATCAAATAGAGTGCCGCGCCGCCCACTTCTTCGATGGTGGTATTGCGCTTGAGCGGTGAATTGTATTCGTTCCATTTGAGGATATAGCGGAAATCGCCAATGCCCGATGCCGCAAGTGTTTTGATCGGGCCGGCGGAAATGGCGTTCACACGAATGTTCTGTCCGCCCAGATCGACGGCAAGATAGCGTACACTCGCTTCGAGCGCGGCTTTGGCAACACCCATGACATTGTAATGCGGCACCACGCGCTCGGCGCCATAATAGCTGAGCGTCAGCAGGCTACCGCCATTGGGCATGAGGCGTTTGGCTTCCCGGCACACCGCGGTGAAAGAATAGACCGAGATATTCATTGTGTTGGCGAAATTAGGATACGTCGTATCCACATATTTGCCTTTGAGTTCGTTTTTGTCGGAAAACGCGATGGCGTGCACAACGAAATCGAGCGTGCCCCATTGTTTTTCGAGCGCATTGAACACCGATTCGACCGACGCGGCATCCGTTACGTCGCAGGGGAACACCAGATCGGAGCCTACGGAGTGTGCGAGCGGGCGAACGCGTTTTTCCAGTGCTTCTCCCTGAAACGTGAAGGCCAGAGAGGCGCCTTGCGCGGCTAGTTGCCGCGTGATTCCCCAGGCGATGGATTTGTCGTTTGCGACCCCCATGATCAGGCCGCGTTTACCTTTCAGTAGATCGCCTGAGGGGACGATTTCTTCTTCTATCTCATTCATATATCTCTCGTTTTTATTCAGACCGGCATAAAAAAGCCCCTCCGAGCGTAAAAGTCAACTCGGAAGGGGCTTTATATGAAAGATCCGTGCTAATGCGCGGAGATGTTATTCCACAATTCTCCAGGTGCCATCAGGCTGGCGACATGCGGTGCCGTAGCCTTTCTGCGTTCTGCCGCCCACGTTGATGGTCTGAGTGTATTCGCGGCAATATCCGCCATCGGCGGTCTGGTAATAGCTGGAAGGCGTGATTGTGCCGGAGTTACCCGACTGCGGGTTCTGCCAGGGTAAGGTCTGACCTGCCGGTGCGGTTTCGAGTGCGCGCTGCGAGGTCTGATTGTAATACTGCATGTCGGCATTATCCAGCGAGGAGCCGACCGAATTACCGAGTGCCGCGCCGAGCAAGGTGCCGGCTGCAACGGCCACCAGCCGTCCATCGCCTTTGCCGATGGTGGATCCGAGCCATGCGCCGCCAGCGCCGCCTAGAATGGTACCAACGGTTTCTTTGTTGCCCATAGTGTTCACAGGGCGTCCGTCTGGCCCCGTCGCGCAAGCGGTAAGGAGTATAGCAGCGACACCGACCGAAACCAGTTGCTTCATATTCATAGTATTTTTCCTTTCATGTTCGCAAAACCTGATGAGAATATCCCACAGAGAACGCAAGTTCGCAAGCCTATGTATAACACGATTCTATTACTTACACATGAACCCGATATTACATGTCGTTAATGATGAATGACACGCGCCCAACCATCCAGACTGAACGGCTGATGCGTCTGGCGACGCTTCTGTCTATCATCGCCGCTACCTCGCTGATTGTTATCAAAGGCGTGGCCTGGGCATTTAGTGATTCGCTTAGCCTGCTTGCCTCGCTCTTTGATTCGATGTTCGATCTGCTCGCTTCCGTCATTAATTTTATGGCGGTACGTTATGCGTTGATGCCGCCGGATGATGAGCACCGGTTCGGCCACGGCAAGGCAGAAGATATTGCGGCACTCGCGCAATCCACGTTTATTGCACGTTCTGGGCTCATGATCTGTATCGAGGGAATGCGCAGGCTTTTTGCGCCAGAACCGGTGGAAAACAGCTTGCTTGCGATGGTGGTGATGGGGATTTCGATGGCTGTTACGATCGCACTGGTGATGTTTCAGCGCCATGTGGTGCGCCAGACGCAATCCATCGTCGTGCAATCGGATTCTCTGCATTACCTGTCGGACATATTGACTAATGCCGCAGTGCTGGCAGCGTTGATCCTTGCCTATGTCGGATTCACTAAGGCAGATCCTCTTTTCGCTCTACTGATCGCTGTGTATATTTTTCATGGGGCGTGGAAGATCGGCTATCATGCGTTTCAGAATTTGATGGATCGCGAATTGTCGGATACAGAACGCGAGCAGATTTCAAACATCGCCAAATCCCACCCGCTTGTGTTGGATGTGCACGACCTTAAGACCAGACGATCTGGCATCTATTACTTTATCCAGCTACATCTGGTATTTGACGAGCATATCAGTTTGAAGGATTCGCATCAGGCAACCGATCAGGTGGAGCAGCAACTCAAGCACATCTATCCGCAGGGCGAAATAACGATCCATCAGGATCCATATGGGCATAAATAACACAATTATCGTGTGCAATATAATTTAATGTATATTTTTACTGTAGAATATGTTTTATTGTGTGTATGAAACGAACTGGAAAAGTCTATATTGTCGGAGCGGGGCCAGGCGATCCTGAGTTGCTGACTTTGAAAGCGCACCGACTGCTCACGCAGGCACATGCAGTGATCTACGATCGCTTGCTCTCGCCTGAGATACTGGAACTCATTCCCTCAGGAGCGATGCGGCTGTATGTCGGAAAATCCGGCGGCGGACATGCGACTGATCAGAACGAAATCAATCAGCTCATGGTATCGCTGGTGCGCAGCGGAAAGCAGGTGGTGCGCCTGAAAGGCGGCGATCCTTTTATGTTTGGGCGCGGCGGGGAGGAAGTGCAGTTCTTGCTTTCTAAAGGGATTGCATGTGAGGTGGTGCCAGGCGTGACGTCTGCATCGGGCTGCGCGGTATATGCGGGTATCCCGCTGACCCACCGCGATCATGCTAGCTCGGTGCGCTTCATCACCGGCCATTTCAAGGAAGGCAAGGAGGAGTGGGACTGGTCAGAATGCGTGAATCCTCGCACGACGCTTGTCATCTATATGGGGCTGAATAAAAGTGAATATATTGCAGCACAACTCATGGCACATGGCGCCTCACCGAGTATACCGGTGGCAATCATCGAACAAGGCACTCACCAGAAACAGCGAACCGTTCTGACGCAACTTGGTACCCTCCATAACGCAATCACCCAACAGAAGATCGAGTCGCCCGGGTTGATTATTGTCGGGAGTGTCGTGACGCTCGCACACGAGATGAGCTGGTTTACGAAGCCGCAGTCGGTTTCGGACGCTTCACAATCGCCATCACCACGACGATCACGAACAGCAGCCCCCCGAGCAGTGAAAGCCCGTCGCCGGAGCGCTTGAGCAGATTGCCGAGCGCGATCATCGTAGTTTCGGCTTCCGGCAGGCTCGCCTGTTTTCGCGCCTGTCCGTATCCGCCGAGAATTGCCATGCCCGCAATCCAGCACAGTTGTCCCACACAATAGAAGATGGGCTGGATGGCTGCGAGCCTCCACGATGTGACCTTGGCATAACCCATGTGCGGCAGGAGAAAATACGCGATGCCCATATAAGCGAGCGTGACGCCGACGATGGAACCATGATAATGCGCCGGCACCGTGACGTTGCTGCCATCAATCCTGTATCCGAGAAGCCCTCCGACACCAAACAGAATGAGCGAGCAGACCAGCGCGCTCCACAGGGCGCGGTGCTCTTTCTGGTAGCTCGACCAGTCGCGCAGCGCCCAGATCAATGCGAGCATGATCACCACCGGCGCCACGGCATTGCCCCATTTCATCAGTTGCGTGAAGAAATCGCGAAACTGAGAAGACGTGATATCGAAGGCGAGATAGCCCACCATCGAAAGGAGAGCGGCAATCAGGTTCAGCATGTAAAACAGCGCCACCCACTTAGGGCGGATGCTCAGTTTAAGTCCGATCAGCGAGGCCATCCACAGCCATATCAGCATCACGATCTGCGTGTGGGTGAATTGCAGCGTATGCCCCGCCCCCCAAAAT
>CAZFOM010000104.1:0-7322 GCA_964520155.1 uncultured Rickettsiales bacterium | reverse complement strand
CATTTATTGCGGTGGGTGCGCTGCACCTGATGGGAGATCAAGGTCTGCTTCCGCTTCTGGAGCAACAGGGATTTTATATCTTTCCGGTGAACTGATCCGGTGCCATGGCCGGTCGCTGAGCGACTCATCGGCATATCGCACCTGATACCCGCTCACAGATACCCAGATTGCCACCGCGCCTTTACCGTCGATCGCATCCCGCCCGAGATAGGGCGTGTTAGCACAGGTGCCATTAAAGAGCGGAAATATCACCAGTGACGCCTCGCGGCATTCCTCATCGCGAATCTGACCTGAGAATACAATCGATACCGGATGATGCGGATAGGGGATGAAACACCCCGCACGATCACACATCGTCTTTGCTTCTTTTGCCGGAACGAGTTTGGCTGCCCCAAGCCATTCCTGCCATTGCTCTACCTGCATCCCGCTGCGGCCACGCGCCTGTATCCACTGATCCTGCCAATGAAAAATCACCTGTTTACCACCTTCTGCGATCAGCACTTGCGGCGGCGTAAATCCCCGCATCGCCAGCACACAGGCGAGTATGGGAAGAACACCTGCCCAGCGGATCCTGCCCTGCCAGATGCACAGCCACAAGAGCCCTGCCGCGGCAAGGAGGATACCCCAATCCTGCATCGGCGGTACGCGCAGCACCGCATCCGGCAGGCTCGCAAACCACTGCGCCATGTGCGCGATCTGGCGCAGGCATATATCCGCAACCCATAGCGGCAACCCATGTAATCCAAACGGCATGAGAAAAAGTGCAATCACCAGCGCGGGCATGACCACGACACTCACGATGGGCACTGCGATCATGTTGGCGGGAAGGCTGTAGGAGGACAGCTGCTGGAAGTGATACATGATGAACGGCATTGTGCACACCCAGGCGATGAACGAGGTAAGAAGCACGCCCTCGAGATAAAACCGCACACGCCAGTGCCACCCACTCTCATCCGCGCGTTTTTTCAGTTCCTCGTGCGTGATTTCATACCAGGCAACCAGCCCCATCGTCGCCGCAAAGGAGAGATGAAAACTTGCATTGAGTAGGCTTTCGGGCGCGATGAGCAGAATCAGCGTCGCCGCCAGCATGAGAGAACGCATGGGCGTCACCGTGCGATCCAGCATCACCGCACCGAGCACCAGACACACCATGACAAACGCACGCTCCGCAGAAACCGGACTGCCCGCGATCAACAGATAAAAATAGCTTCCGAGTAACGCAAATGCCGCTGCCCATTTGTTGGGATGCAGGCGCAGCGCGATCCATGGCACCAGCGCCATAAGCCCGCGAAACATCAAAAACAGAATGCCCGAAACGATGACGAGATTCATGCCGGACACCGCGAGCAGATGATAGATCCCCGATGCACGCATCGCATCCATGAGTGCATCGGGAATACCGCGCGTATCGCCGGTGATAAAGGCCGCCGCCACCGCGCCTTGCGGCTCACTCATGGCGGAACGAATCGCCTCGGTAATACGAAACCGCAACGCCTCGATGAGGGGCGGATCGGTTGGCACCACATTCGCATCCAGCCGCCCCACCGAGTTGGGCAGCGCAAACCCCATCCCACCTATCTGTTTGAAATAAAAATACCGCTGAAAATCAAACCCGCCTGGATAGGCCGGTTTGCCTGGAGGATACAGAGTGGCTTTCATCGCAACCGCATCGCCCACCCCTACCTCTTGCGGAAGGTCGCGAATACTGAGCTGAACCCATTTCGGAAGTTGGGCTTTAGAAAGAGTATCGATAGAGATCGGTTGTAAAATCAATTTGAAACCTTTTTGCGTGCGCGATTTCTCCTCGATCACGCCCTGAATCATGACCATCTCCTGTGTTTCAGATAGCGTCGGCGCATAAACCGCGTGGGTGCGTATCTGAGCCGCGAGAAATCCGGCCGCAACCAGCAATACCAGCATCGCCGCAATCCGCAGCGCCATCACCCGCCAGAATAACGCTAAAACCGTGCACCCGCAGGCAATAAAGGGAACCATGCTCCAGCGGTTTGGCTCGACAGGCAGCAGGAAATAGATCGCAATGCCAAACGCCAGAAACACGGGTAACCACAGCACAAATCTACCTGCCTGCGCGCCCGTCCATTCCAGCATTTTACGTTGCAAATCCATGCCGATAACCTATATAACCCGCACAGAATAAAGGAAAACTATGAGCGTTGTCACCCGATTTGCACCCTCACCGACCGGTTTCCTGCACATCGGCGGAGCGCGTACCGCGTTGTTCAACTGGCTATTTGCCAGACATCATGGCGGGCGGTTTCTGCTGCGCATCGAGGATACCGATCGCGAGCGCTCAACCCAGGCGGCGGTGGATGCCATCATCGAAGGGATGCACTGGCTGGGTCTGCATCATGACGGCGAAATCGTGCATCAGTTTCAACGTGCATCCCGACATGCGGAGGTCGCGCACCAGTTACTCGCCGCCGGTCATGCCTATTATTGTTACGCCACACATGAAGAACTCGCCGCACTACGCGAAGCCGGACAGGGCTATGATCGCCGCTGGCGGGATCGCGCGGTATCCGAAGCACCCGAAGGTGTGAAGCCTGCGATAAGGCTGAAAGCACCGCTTACGGGCGAGGTGATCGTGAACGATCATGTCCGCGGCGACATTCATGTGCCCGCCGGCCAGATCGAGGATCTGGTGATTCTGCGTTCAGACGGCACGCCGACCTATAACCTCGCGGTCGTGGTCGATGATCACGATATGGGCGTAACCCATATCATCCGCGGGGAAGACCATATCACCAATGCCGCCAAGCAATCGGTGATCTATCAGTTGATGGGATGGAAGGTGCCGGAATTTGCCCATATTCCTCTCATTCATGGAGCGGATGGTGCAAAACTCTCCAAGCGCCATGGTGCGCTCGGAGTCGAGGCATACCGTGATATGGGATATTTGCCCGAAGCGCTGCGCAATTATCTGTTGCGGCTGGGCTGGGCGCACGGAGATGATGAGATTATCTCGACCGAGCAGGCGATTGAATGGTTTAGTCTGGAAGGCGTGGGCAAATCCCCTTCCCGCTTTGATTTTACCAAACTTGAAAACCTGAACGGGCATTACATTCGGGAAGCGGAGGATGCGCGACTGGTCGAACTGATTGCTCCGATCATTGAAACGCAGCATGGATTACCCGTCGCGGGAATCGGCAAAGAAAGACTCCTAAAAGGCATGAACGGGCTGAAACAACGCGCCAAGACGCTGGTGGAACTGGCCGCGAATGCAATCCTTTACGCACAGCCTCGCCCGCTCAAAATGAACGAAAAAGCGCAGGAAATCCTATCAAAAGGTGGAAAAGAACTGCTCCAAACGTTATACTCCGAATTGGAATCCTCATCCGAATGGAAGGCAGACCCTCTGCAATCACTGTGCAAAGCCTATGGTGAACGCATTGGCAAGAAACTCGGCGATGTCGCGCAACCACTGCGCGCGGCGTTATCCGGCAGTAACATCTCGCCTTCCGTATTTGAAGTGATGGAGATTCTGGGTAAAGATGAAACCTTAGGCAGGATCCATGACGCAATCTAAATTCTATTACATTCAATAATACAGGATACCCCATGGCTATTTTACCGCTCGTCATTGCTCCCGATCCGTTCCTGAAACAGAAATCCACACCGGTTGATAGGGTGGATGATGACGTGCGTGCGTTCCTGAATGATATGGCGGAGACTATGTATCATTCGAGCGGGATCGGCCTTGCCGCAGTGCAGGTAGGTCTGCATAAGAAAATGATCGTTGTGGATGTCGAGTGGCGGGACGATGATGCTGCCTCACGCAAACCGATGAAATTCATCAACGCAGAAATTATCGCCAATTCGGATGAACAAAATGTGTACAAGGAAGGCTGCCTATCCTTCCCTGATCAGTATTCGGAAGTCGAGCGCCCCAAAACTATCAAAGTACGCTATCTCGATGAAACGGGCGCGCAGAAGGAGCTTGAAGCCACCGGACTGCTCGCCACCTGCCTGCAACATGAGATCGATCACACCAACGGCATCACTTTTGTGGATCATATTTCGCCGGTCAAACGCGATATGATTCACCGCAAGCTGACCAAGCTCAAGCGCATGGGGCACTTTGATCACGACCATGTGCACGACGAACACTGCAATCATTAGGATTCTCACATGCGGGTCATTTTCATGGGTACGCCCGCATTTGCGCTTCCCGCGCTTGAGGCAATCGCAGAGTCCGCGCACGAACTCGTCGCCATCTACTCACAGCCGCCCCGCCCCGCCGGTCGCGGCCAGAAACTCACCCCAAGCCTCACGCATCAGTTCGGCGAATCAAAGGGGATTCCGGTCTTTACGCCTGCCAGCCTGAAGTCACCTGAAGAACAAGAGCGGTTCCGCGAATTACATGCAGACATTGCGGTGGTCGCTGCCTACGGGCTGCTGCTGCCGAAAGCGATTCTCACTGGAACGGGGCTAGGATGTATCAACATACATCCTTCCAAACTTCCCCGCTGGCGTGGAGCAGCGCCGATTCAACGCACGCTCATGGCTGGTGATACTGCAACCGCAATATGCATCATGCAAATGGATGAGGGGTTGGATACGGGTGATATTTTACTGGAACAGGAATACCCCATCCCCGACGGGATGAATAGCAGCGCATTACACGATGAGATGGCGAGACTCGGCGCCACCTGTGTGCTCGATGTACTTGCGCGATACGATACGCTCATCCCGCGCAAACAGTCCGATGCCGGCGTCACATACGCCAAAAAAATTACCAAGGAAGAATGCCGCATTGATTGGAATCAGCCCGCCAAAACCGTCCGCGCCCATATACTCGGACTGGCGGAGAAGCCTGGCGCATTTTGTGTGTATCAAGAAGAACCCATTAAAATACTAGATGCAGAGCTGTATCCGTCCGATAAACCGTTTGCCGGCATGAAAGCAGGGACGATTGCAGATGACCATCTCACGATCGTCTGTGCACAGGGCGCGATCTCCCCAACATTGCTGCAACGCGCTGGAAAGAAGGTTACGACCGCGCGCGAATTCTTACAAGGGTTCTCCATTGCTCGCGGAGAAGTTCTCGAATCATGCCCCGCTACAAACTGACTATCGAATATCATGGCACCGGACTTGCCGGCTGGCAGAAACAGGTGGGATTACCAACCGTTCAGGGATTGCTGGAAGACGCCGTGCAGAAATATGCGTCGCAGCATTGCGAGGTTGTATGCGCCGGTCGCACCGACGCCGGCGTTCACGCCACAGGGCAAGTCGCGCATGTGGATCTGCCGCGCGATGCCAGTGAATATAGTGTTGTACAAGGTATTAATTTTCATCTACTGCCCAGCACGCAAGCCATTGTGCTGGATGCGCAGAAGGTGGGCGAGGATTTTCATGCGCGTTTTTCAGCTACAAAACGACATTACCTGTACCGGATCATCAACCGCAAGGCGCGACTCTCACTCGATGCCGGACGAGCGTGGTTTGTTCCTGAAGCCTTGAACGAAAATGCCATGCAAGAAGCTGCCCGTTTGTTATTGGGTGACCACGACTTCACCAGTTTTCGTGACACAATGTGTCAGGCGAAATCTCCCGTCAAGACGCTCGCCCAGTTTGATATCGTGCGTATGGGTGAAGAGATCCAGTGCCGCGTCTCTTCGCGTTCGTTCCTTCATCATCAGGTGCGAAATATGGTCGGCACACTGAGGCTGATCGGCAACGGGAAATGGTCGCCGCAGAAAATAAAGGACATTCTTGCTGCAAGAAACCGTAGCTCTGCTGGCGAAACCGCACCTTCTGACGGGCTGTATCTCACACGCGTGGATTATGCAGACGCAAAATAACGCCTGAGAATGTCAAAATAGATTTTCTCCAGTTGATGTATATCCGAAATTCTGACGCGCTCATCGATTTTATGTGCGGTAAGCCCCGTGGTGCCAAACTCCACCACCGGACAATAATCCTTGATAAATCGCGCATCCGACGTGCCGCCTGTGGTCGAAAGTACTGGCGTGATACCCGTCACTTGCTGCACCGCTTTTGTCACGAGAGAACTCAACGCGCCAGGCGGATTCAGGAATGCCTCACCTGATACACGGACATCCAGCGTGTAATGCGCGCCCGATTGATCCAGCACGCCACGCAGCCATTGTTCGAGCGATTGACCGGTGTGTAGGTTGTTGAAGCGGATATTGAAACCCGCAGAGGCTTTTTCTGGAATCACGTTCGTGGAGGGATTGCCCACATCAATGCTCGTTACTTCGAGATTGGAGGGAGGGAAAAACTCGGTTCCTTCATCAAGGCGATGATGCTTGAGGGCGTGAAGTATGTCCACCAGTTGTGTCACAGGATTTTGTGCCAGATCCGGATAGGCCACATGCCCTTGCTTGCCCTGTAGGGTCAGAGTGCAGTTCATGCTGCCACGGCGTCCAATCTTGATCATCTCTCCCAGTGTTTGCGGATTGGTCGGCTCTCCCACCAAGCAGGCATCGAGAGTTTCCCCTCGCGCTTTTAACCAAGCAAGGATTTTTTTTGTGCCATTGACGGCGATTCCCTCTTCGTCACCCGTAATCATCAGCGCGATTGATCCCGTAAACGGTGCCTGAACGAAACGTGAAGCGGCAGCCGCAAAGCACGCTATGGCCGCTTTCATGTCCTCTGCCCCGCGCCCGTAGAGATATCCATCTTTTTCGGTAGGCTCAAACGGCGGAAATGTCCATGCTGACTCATCCCCTGGCGGCACCACATCGACATGTCCTGCGAAACACAACACGGGTGACTGCGTGCCAAATCGTGCATACAGATTGCAAACCGGCTCGAATCCTTGTTCTTCAAAGCGCAGTTCATGACAGATAAACCCGATTTTCTTAAGCGATTCCCGAAGTGCACCTATCACCCCCGCATCCTTTGGAGTGATGCTCGGATGACACATGAGTTTCTTTGTCAGTTGCAGCGGATCAAGTTGAGACATGCCTGTCATTTACTAAATTTTAATTCTGTGCGATGTAGTGCTAGACAATCTAACGCAACCCTTACAGGTTTTCCATGCTCAATTCACTCAAATCCAAGTTTATCCTGATCGGACTGGTTCTGGTCTTATCACAGGTCGGGGTTATCATCATTTCTGACAAGCTGAACGCAAATAAACAGGAAATGCGGCAGATTTCGCATTATGTGGAGATCGTGCAAAGCTACATGGAAGCGGACATGATGCACGATGCGACTGCGGTGGTTGTGAACAAGGCTGTTAGCGAAAATCAAAAAGGCCAGATGCAGAATATAAACCAGCATCTGGAAGATTTGCAGCGGATTAAAAACAACATTGATGAACAGTTTACGGA
>CAZFOM010000103.1:0-7353 GCA_964520155.1 uncultured Rickettsiales bacterium | reverse complement strand
CAGTATATCTATAAGAGAGAGCAACCCGTCAATCTTCGTCGAAGGCCCCACCTTCACACCGATAGGGTTTGCTACTCCGCGTAGGAATTCGACATGCGCTTCGTCTGGTGCGCGGGTGCGATCCCCAATCCACAGCATATGCGCAGAGCCGACATAGTATTTCCCGTCCGATTCATCGCGTCGGGTGAGGGCTTGTTCGTATCCCAGAATGAGTGCCTCATGTGAGGTGTAGAACTTCGCTTCACTCAGTTCTTCGGTATTCTCGAGGAGCAATCCGCAGGCTTCCATGAAGCTCACGCACTCATTGATGCGCTCGACCAGCATCTGAAACCGTTTGCCCTGTGTGGAGTTGGAAACGAAATCCATATTCCATTTATTGATCTGTTTCAGCGACGCAAATCCACCCTTGGCAAGCGAGCGCAGATAATTGAGTGTCGAGGCCGATTGGTAATAGACTTTTTCCAGGCGCATCGGGTCGGGGATACGCGCATTATCCTCAAACTCCATGCCATTGACCATATCGCCGCGATACGACGGCAGTTCTTTACCGTCTTTCTTCTCAAAGGAATCCGAGCGCGGTTTGGAGAATTGTCCTGCAACACGTCCGACCTTCACCACATGGCAACCGGCGCCGTACATCAGCGCCATCGTCATCTGAAGCAACACCTGCATGAAGTTACGCAGATTATCCTCGTTGAACTCCGCGAAACTTTCGGCGCAGTCGCCCCCCTGAAGCAGGAACGCTTTACCCTGTGCGGCCATAGCGAGTTCGGCTTTAAGTGCCCGGCATTCACTGGAGGACACCAGCGGCGGCACACTCGCAAGCGATGCCTCAACTGCGCTGAGTGCTTTTGCATCCTTATAGTCCGGCTGTTGCTTGATCGGGAGCTTGCGCCAGCTATCAATCGTCCACGAGGTTTTCATATCCATTCCTTAACTGTCGGTGTTGAGATAGGGATAAAACAATTGTTTTTCAAGCATATTTACTATTTGTGCTTCACAAATTGCGTTAAGTTACTATAAACGGTGGCAAATCAACTTCATTTGTACGTTTTATGAGCACTTCACCTGCCAAACAGAAAAAAACAGATCCCGCCAACACCATTGCATTTATGGGCGTGGCAGGGGCGAATGCTGACCTAGCTTGTCGCCAGACGCATCCGTACATGGATACGCTCGCCTGTGCCTCGTTTGAGGATGTGTTCGAGGCGGTGGCAAAAGGTGAGGCGAGTCTGGGGATGATCCCAATTGAGAATTCGCAGGCCGGACGGGTTGCGGAGATTCATAATATATTACCCAAGACCAACCTGCATATCGTGGGGGAGTATTTCCAGAAGATCGAGCATCATTTGCTCGCGCCAAAAGGGGCAACGCTCGAAACCATCAAACAGGTCTATTCGCACCCGCAGGGGCTTCTGCAATGTCGTGAGAATATCCATGCGTTGAAACTCGAAACCCATGTGCATTCCAATACCGCAACTGCGGCGGCGGATGTTGCAAAGTGGAATGACCCTACCAAGGCAGCGATTGCTTCCAAACTGGCCGCTGAGCTTTACGGCTTACAGATTCTCAAACCCAACATGGAAGATTCCAAGACCAACCACACTGTGTTCGTTACGGTTTCGCGCGAGCCATCCGATCCCGATCCTGATAAAGAAAAGCACATCATCACCACTCTGTTGTTCACAATCCGCAACATTCCAGCGGCTCTCTATAAAGCACTTGGTGGATTTGCAACCAACGGTGTGAATATGCTGAAACTCGAGAGCTATATTCCAGGCGGCACCGCACAGGAAGCGGCGCAGTTTTTCATCACCTTTGAGGGTCATCCCAAGCAGCGCAACATCCAACTGGCGCTCGAGGAGCTGGGCTTTTTCACCAAAAAAGTGAAGGTGCTCGGGGTCTATGTGGCCGATAAAGCGCGCTATGTGGGGATCAAGTGAGGTTACACCTTGACTTTGGGGCGGTTCCTTCTAATGTTCGCATCCCCTTCAATTACAATGGATTAGAACCGTTCGCATGATTACCATTACGTTGCCCGATAACAGCACACGCCAATATCCGGCGGATGCGACGGGAGAATCCATCGCGAACGACATCAGCAAGAGCCTTGCAAAAGATGCAGTAGCCATGAAGGTGAACGGCGAGCTGCGCGATCTGTATCTGCCGATTGGCGGGGATGCAAAACTCGAAATCCTTACCACCAAAAACCCTGATGGGCTCGATATCATGCGCCACACCACCACCGCGCAGGGGCTTGCATTGGCGGTAAAAGAACTCTGGCCGCAGGCGAAACTTGCCATTGGCCCCACCATCGAGCATGGTTTTTACTACGATGTGGATTTGGAGCAACCTCTAACACCGGATGACTTACCGAAAATCGAAGAGCGTATGCGCGAGATATTCAAGCGCGGTCTTTCGGTGCGTCGTGAGATGTGGAATCGTGCTGAAGCAATTGCGATGTTCAACGCGCGCGGTGAGAAATATAAAGTCGAGTTGATCGAAAACGCTGCCGAGAATGACACGACCGAGCGCGGTAAAATCTCTCTCTATCGTCAAGGTGAGGGAGATAATGCCTTCATTGACTTATGCCGTGGGCCGCATACGCCGAGCCTTAAACATATCAGTCCGGCCTTCAAGCTCACACGCATTGCGGGAGCCTACTGGCGGGGTGATTCGCGTAATAAAATGCTGCAACGCATATACGGTGTATCCTTTGCTAACGAAAAAGACCTCAAAGCCTACCTCACCATGATGGAAGAAGCCGAGAAGCGCGACCACCGCAAACTAGGGCGCGAACTTGAGCTATTTCATTTTCAGGAAGAAGCGCAAGGTTCGGTATTCTGGCACCCCAAGGGCTTCACGGTGTATAACCAGCTTGAGAACTATATTCGTCGCCGCATTCAGTCGGATGGCTATGTCGAGGTAAAAACCCCGCAGCTCATGCACAGCAAGTTCTGGGAAGCCTCCGGCCACTGGTCAAAATTCCGCGAGAATATGTTTGTCGTGCCGGATGTCGTACCCAACACCGAAGAAGGCAAGTCGGTATTCAAGGAAGAGCCTAAGGAATTCATGGCGCTCAAACCCATGAACTGTCCGGCGCATATTCAGATATTCAAGCAGGGCATCAAATCGTACCGTGACCTACCGATCCGCATGGCCGAGTTCGGTTGCTGCCATCGCAACGAGGCGCATGGCGCCCTGCACGGGTTGATGCGCGTGCGTCAAATGACACAGGACGACGCTCATATTTTCTGCCGCGAAGATCAGATCGGCGATGAGGTGCGTCGCTTCATCGAACTGTTCAACGCGGTATATAAAGACTTCGGTTTCAACGAGATCACCATCCGCTTGGCAACCCGCCCTGACGTTCGCGCCGGCGATGATGCGACATGGGATAAGGCCGAAAAAGCGATGGCTGATGCGCTTAACCAACTGGAACTGGCCTTTGAATGGGCGCCAGGCGAGGGCGCATTTTACGGCCCTAAATACGAATTCCATCTGAAGGATGCGATTGGTCGTTCGTGGCAATGCGGTACCTGCCAGCTTGATTTCGTGCTGCCGGAGCGTTTGGATGCGAGCTATATCGGTGTGGACGGTCAGAAGTATCGTCCGGTGATGATTCACCGCGCGATCTTAGGCACGTTAGAGCGTTTCATCGGTATTCTCACTGAAAGCACTGGCGGTAAATTCCCACTTTGGCTTGCCCCCACACAGGTCGTAGTCACTACCATCACCAACGAGGTGGATGATTACGCACTCGAAGTAGTTGAGGCACTCAAAGCACAAGGTCTACGCGCGCTGCTCGATATTTCGTCCAACAAAATCAATTATAAAATCCGCGAACACTCGAACCAGAAAGTGCCGATTATTTTGGCGCTCGGTGCGCGCGAAAAAGAACAACGCAACGTGTCGGTTCGCCGTCTGGGTTCCGAAAAACAGGAAACCCTGTCACTGTCCGATGCAATCAACGCCTTCGCGCACGAAGCGCGTCCACCCGCATAATGATTTTTTTTTAACAACCACTAGGAGTTTGAATGCCGCCCATCAATAAACCGAGCTATCCCCGTAATGATCAAAAGCGAGACGCGCCTAAGGGCGATGAACCGCGCATCAACACACAGATTCGTGCCGAACAGATTCGTCTGATTGATGCTGATGGGAATATGGTGGGGGTCGTCTCCGTGAAGGAAGGGCTGCGTGCGGCAGAGGCGGCGGGGCTTGATCTGGTGGAAATCTCGCCCAATGCCAGCCCGCCGGTGTGCAAGGTGCTCGATTACGGCAAATATCGCTACGAAGCGCAGAAAAAAGCCAACGAAGCGCGCAAAAAACAGAAAGTGATTGTGGTGAAGGAAATTCAGCTTCGCCCGAACATTGATAAGCACGATCTTGAAATCAAGATGCGCGCTATGCACAAGTTTCTTGCCGAAGGCGACAAGGTGAAAATCACCATGCGCTTCCGTGGCCGTGAGATGGCACATAATCAGATCGGCCTTAATATCCTAAACGGCGTACGCGAATCCCTCGGCGAAGAAATCAAAGTCGAGCAGGAACCGAAGTTCGAGGGCAAACAGGTCATCATGATGGTCGCGCCTGCGAAGTAGTAGGGTATTTTTCATTTAGCCGTACGCTTTGTTATCCTTCGGTCTCGGCGTGCTCATGTACAAAATGTACACTCCGCCGCCTCGCCTTGGCTGCCTCGCGCACGACTAAAGCAAAAACACTCTTGAAAATGATAAGGGTGAAGTCATCGCGAGGAGTGCTTTAGCACGACGTGGCGATCCACATGTCATGCTGAACTTGTTTCAGCATCCATGGCCTTATAAAAAATGGATTCTGAAACGAGTTCAGAATGACAAATAATTCCCCAATTCCTCAATTCCCCAATTCCCACTTACTTCAACCCACGGCTACCAGGCTTAATAGCTGGAATATCCTTCAGGTGATCGGGCAGGGCGTCAGGCGAGTAGGTAGGCACTGCGACTTTGACTAAGGAGATCAGCGGGAAGGGGAGTTTGGATGCGCCTTCACCGCGATCCACTAAACTTGCTTCTGCAATCACCTTGCCGCCATGCGCTTCGATACATTCCACGGTTTCAATCGAGGATTTTGCGGTGGTTACGACATCTTCCACGAGCAGGATATTCGCACTCTTTGGAATTTCAAAGCCTCGGCGCAGGGCAAAGCTGCCTTCCACTCGTTCGCAGAAAATGCTTTCGACTCCCAATTGTCGCCCCATCTCATAGCCCACGATCACGCCGCCCATGGCGGGTGCGACGACCATATCAATTTTCTGCGGTATGGAAGCACGCACCTTATCGGCAAGTGCTTTGCAGAGTTTTTCGGCACGCTTTGGATCCATCAGCACCCGCGCACATTGCAGGTAGGTATCGCTACGCAGGCCAGAAGTGAGAATGAAATGGCCTTTCAGGATGGCTTTCGCGTCGGTAAATTCTTTCCAGATTTCGGGTTCGTGCATATTCCCTCACACGGCAATGTTATCAATTAAACGGGTATTCCCAATACGCGCAGCGGCAAGCAGTCTTGCAGGTGTCGCTTGCGATGAAACCGGTTCCAACGTGACGGCGTCGCGGTATTCTAAATAATCAATGGAAGCAAATCCGCTTTTGACGAGCTGGGCTTCTGCATCCTGCAAAATTTCGGATACAGGTGTTTGCCGTTTGGCAATTTCCAATCGGCAATACTCGAGTGTTTGATAGAGCGCAGCCGCTTTTTTGCGATCGTCTGCACTCAGATACACATTGCGGGATGCCATAGCGAGCCCATCCGGTTCGCGTAACGTCTGCCCACCAACAACCTGCACCGGAATATCCAGATCACGCACCATGGTTTTGATGATGAGGAGTTGCTGATAATCCTTTTCGCCAAACAATGCGACGTCCGGCAGGGCTTGCAGCAGTAATTTGCTTACAACAGTTGCCACCCCGTCAAAGAAATGCGGGCGGAACTCACCTTCTAATATGCGGTTCAATCCCCCCACGCTCACCACGGTATGAAATGAATCAGGATACATTTCTTCAGGTGTGGGCAAGTAAAGTGCCGATGTACGGATGGATTCCAGCTTTGCAATATCCGCTTCAATGGGGCGCGGATATTTATCAAAATCCTCGTGCGGGGCGAATTGCTTGGGATTAACGAAGATACTGGCGAGCGTACGGGTGCATTTCTGCTGGCCTAAGCGCACCAGCGACAGGTGCCCCTCATGCAGCGCGCCCATGGTCGGCACGAAAGCGATGGTGTTGCGCTCACTGCGCTGAAACCCTATCCATGCGCGAAGCTCATTCTTACTGCGTAGAATCTGCATAAACCCGCCATTGTCAGCACGAGGACGATACGATACAAGTGGCGTGTTTTTTACTGTATCCATACGGTTTCGCAACGACTTAATCCACCATGCAGCCATCCCCCTTCATCGAGGCTTACGACCAGTTGGTCACCGAAGGCAAGATCCACACCGATGCGGATCAGAAGCGTGTGCTGGCCGTTTTGGCAGATATGGAAACACAGGTGCTACAGAAAAAACCTACCGGTATCAAAGCATGGTTTGGCAAAACCCCGCGGGAAAAAACGTGTATCTCTGGGGTGTATCTCTGGGGGCATGTGGGGCGCGGGAAGTCCATGCTGATGGATTTGTTTTACCACCGCAGCGAAATACTCCCTAAAAAACGCATTCACTTTCATTCTTTCATGCTGGATGTGCATTCGCGCATCCATGCGTGGCGTAAACATTATGTGAACGGGAGGGGTGAGCTGAGTCAGGTGCAAGAAGTAGCGAAACTCATTGCACAGGAGATTCGGCTGTTATGTCTGGATGAGTTACAGGTGACCGATGTTGCAGATGCCATGATCCTTGAACTGCTCTTTCTTACACTTTCGCAGGAAGGGGTGAAAGTTGTGTTTACCTCGAACCGCAAGCCGGAAGATCTCTATCAGGGCGGGATTCAGCGCGATCGCTTTATGCAATTCATCCGGCTATTGCGCGAGCGATTTCATGTACTTTCTCTCACCGACGGAGATGACTACCGGCTCAAACAGATCAAGGCGATGGAATCGGTGTATCTCTATCCAGTCAATGCGCGTACCGAAAAAGAACTCGCCGCGTTTTTTACCGCTCTGACAAACCAAGAAAAACCCTATCCGCTGGAAATCGAGGTACAGGGGAGGGCACTCGTGATCCCGAAATCTTATGGCGGCATTGCGCATACGTCATTTCTGGATCTGTGCGCAAAGCCGCTGGGGGCAAGTGATTACATCGCCATTGCCCAGCATTTTCATACCGTGCTGCTGTCCGGTATTCCGAAGCTGACGCCGGAAAAACGCAATGAAGCCAAA
>CAZFOM010000102.1:0-7395 GCA_964520155.1 uncultured Rickettsiales bacterium | reverse complement strand
CGACCTGATTGCTAAGCAGTCGCTGGATATATTGAACTATACGGATCTGGGCATGGACAACTTCACCTATCTGCTCGCGTTTGCACGTCTGGCGCCGGTGCAGTGTGTCTATTGGGGGCACCCCGAAACCACCGGTATCGACACGATAGACTACTATATTTCTTCCTCTCTCATTGAGCCGGAGGCAGCGCAGACGCATTACACCGAAAAACTCGTGTTACTGCCCACATTGCCGATGGTGTATGAACCACCGAAGATGCAGCCTGAATGTACACATCCCGATGTCATCGCACTTAGGCAGGAAGGCAGAACGCTCTATGTCTGCCCGCAATCCTTGTTCAAAATGCACCCCGAATTTGATTTCGTTCTGGCGGCGATTTTATGCAAAGACCCTAAGGCGATGATCGTACTGATCGAGGGATTTTATACGGAATGGACAACCCTGCTGCGCGCACGATTCGAGCGCGTGATTCCGGATGTCGCTGCGCGCATTCACTTTCTACCACGTTTGTCCGAGAGTGATTTTTTACATCTCTTATGTATGGCCGATGTGGTGCTCGATTCCTTCTACTTCGGTGGCGGCAACAGCACGTTTGAAGCGCTCACGCTCGGTTGCCCAATTGTCACTTGGCCAGGCCCGTTCATGCGTGGTCGCGTCACGCACGGCTGTTACCAAAGCATGGGCATGGATGCACTGGTTGCCAAATCACACGAAGAATATGTCGAGATTGCCTACCGCGTCGCAAACGACAAAACCTATCAGTCGCAACTCCGCGAACGCCTCAAAGCCTCCGTCCCCAAACTGATGGACGGCATGTCCGCAATGGCATCGCTCGAGACGTTTTTCAAAAAAGTGGTGAGTTGAGGTTACATCTTGTCATGCCAGCGAAAGCTGGCATCCAGACTCCATTTTTTACACTATATCTCTAACAAAATGGATCCCAGCCTTCGCTGGGATGACAAGATAGTAACTATAAGAACTCTCTATCATGTTCCAAGGACGGAATCGCAGAGCGCATCTTTTGCACCTGTGACAAATCTAAATCAGCGTAAAGCACACCTACACCATCAGGTTTCTCTGCAAGGATTTTACCCCACGGGTCAATCACGATCGAATGCCCATAGGTCTTGCGCTCGCCAGCATGGGTGCCGGTCTGGGCAGCAGCCAGCACGAAACATCCGGTTTCGATGGCGCGCGCCCGAAGTAGTGTATGCCAGTGCATGGCACCAGTGGTCTGTGTGAAGGCAGCGGGCACAAGCAAAATCTCAGCCCCTTGCTTGGCAAGCGCACGATACAGATGCGGAAAGCGCACATCGTAACAGATCGAAAGCCCAAGTGTCGCAATGGGGGTTTTGATCGTCACTGCTTTGTTGCCATGTTCAAACTTGCTGGATTCCTGGTGTGTCTCGCCGGTGGGAAGTGTCACATCAAACAGATGGATCTTATCATAGGTCGCAACGATTTTACCCTTATCGTCAATCAACGCCGAGCGGTTATAGCCTTTGGCACTCTTCTCAGAGGCAACGGCAATCGATCCAATCGCGATCCACACGCCTAGCTCTTTGGAAAGCGCCTGCATCCGAACCAGCCCTGCATGTGTTTCCATTTTGGGAAATAATGGCAAAGGCGTATTCGGTGTCGACATGAAAAAAACATTTTCCGGCAGACAGATAAGCTGCGCGTGCTCTTTTGCGGCCTCACGTATGAACCCTTCTGCCGCATGGATATTGGTATCCATGTCGTCGGTTGAATTCATTTGGATGAGTGCAATTTTCATTTTCTTGATCTTTACTTAGGGTTATTTACCGCCGCTTGCAGCGTTTTTGTGTCACCCTGAACTTGTTTCAGGGTCCATCGTGCAACACATGGAATACGAGGATGAAGGGTGGATGCTGAAACGAGTTCAGCATGACAGCACTCCTGCCGCTTGCGACGGGGTTGTTTATTTATCACCAAACTCCTTTTTCAGCGTTTCCAGCGTGGTTTTTTTCAGACCTTTCCTGTCTCTGACCGCCCGCATTGCTTTCCGCGTCTTGGCATTGGGCACCTTCACTTCAAATGGCAGCCCTTTGTTTAGAATTACCTGCGAGTAGAACAGACGGATCGCTTCCGTATGCCCCATACCAAGTTTCGCCAAAATGGCTTCGGCGGCCTGTTTCACATCTGGAGTCAGGCGAGCGCGAACATAATCGGTTTTGTTTTCCATAATAAATCCTATCGTGACTGAAGAATACGGTAATTGTAGCACATTGGTACTACAGATTCAACGCCTGTCATGCGGGAACCATTCCCAAAATAGAGGTGTAAAATATGCAGTTTATCCTTGCGTTTTGCGACCTGTTTGGCCTAGATTCCTCCCCTCATAAAAACAATGGAGTCAATTCACATGGTCATTGCAGCAAATCTTGGGTTTCCGCGTATCGGTGCCAACCGCGAGTTAAAACGCGCACTGGAAAGCTATTGGAAGGGCGAGCTGACCGAAGCGCAGCTTGAGTTGGTGGCGAAGGATTTGCGTAAATCGCACTGGACGACGCAGAAACAGGCAGAGATCAAGCATATCCCGTCCAATGACTTCTCGTACTACGATCAGGTGCTTGATACCACCGCGATGGTCGGTGCGGTGCCAGCGCGCTATCAGTTTTCGGGCAATAAGGTTGACCTCAAAACCTATTTCGCGATGGCACGCGGTTCGCAAGGTGAAGCCAAGCCGCATGTGCATGAGGACGGCAAGACCTGCACCCATAACCACGGGCCGGATGCGTCGCTCGATGTGCAGGCGATGGAAATGACGAAATGGTTCGATACGAACTATCACTACATCGTACCGGAATTCACCAAAGACCAGAGCTTCCGTCTCGCATCCAGCAAGCCAGTGGATGAGTTTCTGGAAGCCAAGGCGCTTGGATTCCATACACGTCCTGTGCTGTTAGGCCCCGTGTCCTACCTGTTGCTAGGCAAGATGAAAGACGCTGCCGTATCGCCGCTTTCTCTGCTCGATAAACTCCTTCCGGTATACGAAGAAGTGCTCACTAAACTCGCTGCTGCCGGTGCCGACTGGATCCAGATTGACGAGCCATGCCTGGTGCTCGATATTTCGGATCAGGCGCGCGCGGCCTACAAAACCGCCTATGAAAAACTCGCCAAAGCCTCGCCGAAACTGCATATCCTGCTTGCAACCTATTTCGGTGATCTGCGCGACAATCTCGATACGGCGCTCGCATTGCCGGTGGCCGGATTCCATTTCGATCTCGTGCGTGCACCCGAACAGCTCGATGCGGTGCTCGCGAAATTCCCTGCGAAGAAAAGTTTTTCGGCCGGTGTCATTAATGGCCGCAATATCTGGCGCGCCGATCTCGATGCCGCCTACAAGCTGGTGGAAAAAGCCGTGACCAAACTCGGCTCCGAATGGGTGCATGTGGCGCCAAGCTGCTCGCTCCAGTTTTCGCCGGTCGATCTGGACGGTGAGAAAAAACTCGATAACGAGATCAAAAGCTGGCTTGCATTTGCCAAGCAGAAGCTGCGCGAAATCAGCCTGATCGCCAAAGCCTTTTCGGAAGGCAAGGATTCGGTGAAATCCGAATTTGCCGAATTCCGCGCTGCACAGGATGCCCGTAAAGCCTCGAAGCGTATCCATAATCCGGTGGTCAAGCAACGCACAGCAGCGATCACGGACGCGATGCGTAACCGCGCCAGCAGCTTCGATCAACGGATTGCGAAACAAAACAAAGCCCTTGGCTTGCCTGCCTTGCCAAGCACCACCATTGGTTCGTTCCCACAAACACCAGAAGTGCGCGCTGCGAGAGCCGATTTCAAGGCCGGCAAGATTGATCAGGCTGCCTATGATCGTTTCCTCAAGGAAGAAACACTCAAATGTGTCAAATATCAGGAAGAAATCGATATTGATGTGCTCGTGCATGGCGAATTTGAGCGTAACGACATGGTCGAGTATTTCGGCGAACAGCTCGAAGGTTTCACCTTCACCCAGAATGGCTGGGTGCAGAGCTACGGCGCGCGCTGCGTAAAACCGCCGGTGATTTTTGGTGATGTCTCGCGCCCCAAAGCGATGACGGTCGAATGGTCGAAATACGCACAATCCCTCACCCAGCGTCCGATGAAGGGCATGCTCACCGGTCCGGTGACGATCCTGCAATGGTCGTTCGTGCGTGACGATCAGCCGCGTTCGGAAACCTGCAAGCAGATTGCGCTCGCCATCCGTGACGAGGTGGCTGATTTGGAGAAAGCCGGTATCAAAATCATCCAGATTGACGAAGCCGCAATCCGTGAAGGCTTGCCGCTGCGTCGCGCGGACTGGAAAGCCTATCTCCAGTGGGCAGTCGATTCCTTCCGCATCACGGCTTCGATTGCGAAAGATGAAACCCAGATTCACACCCATATGTGCTACTCGGAGTTCAACGACATCATCGCGGCGATTGCCGATATGGATGCAGACGTGATCTCGATCGAGACATCACGTTCGCAGATGGAGCTGCTCGATGCATTCGTGAACTTCAAGTATCCGAACCAGATCGGGCCAGGCGTGTATGATATTCACTCGCCACGCGTGCCGTCACAAAACGAGATGGAAGCGTTGCTGCGTAAGGCGCTCAAAGTGCTCAAGCCCGAGCAGGTATGGGTCAATCCCGATTGCGGACTCAAAACCCGTGGCTGGAAAGAAACTAAGCCTGCGCTGGAGCAGATGGTGGCTGCGAGCAAGAAGCTCCGCGCCGAACTCGCGCAAAAAAAAATGGCTAGCTAGTAGTTAGTCATGGGTCGTTCGTCGTGAGTCATGGGTGAGATGTAGACAATCTTCTCGTGACTCATGACCCACGACCCGTGACCCACTAATATTACGTCGGAGATTTTTATGTACCGTCTCATCCTGCTTTCCGCACTATTGGTACTCACCGCCTGTGCGAAGCCGACGCTCAACACCCCAGGCGTCGATCCGCAGGCGTTACAGCGCGAGCAGCAGATGCAGCAGGATATTCTGCGTGCGCAGGGTGGTGCGCCGACCAACCCGCAAGACGACGCTTCGCGTGAGGAAGCGCCGAAATTCTCAAGCCTTCCGAAGTCGATTCAAAACCAGATCAAAACTACTGCAGATCGCGTACAGAATGCCGGTCAGGACATCTGCAAGATGATGCGTGGTGGCGCGCAAGGCTGTTACTACGAGATGGTACTTAAAGACGGCGGGAAAGCGCCGGATGCCTATGCCGATGGCAGGAATGTCTATTTCAATATGGCGATGGTGATGATGACCGAAAATCCCGATCAGCTAGCCTTCGTGCTGAGCCATGAATATGGCCATAACATTCTGAAGCACGTCAGCTCTAAGCAGCAGAATGCGATGGTCGGTACGCTTTTGGGGTTGGGGATTGATCTGGCACTGCAATCCAGGGGCTATGGCGGCGGGCAGTCGCTCGCTCAGACGGCAGGTGGAATTGCCGCCAATGCCTACTCGATCGATTTTGAGAAAGAAGCGGATTACATCGGGCTTTACATCATGGATCGCGCCGGTTTCAACATATCACAGGCGCCGAACTTGTGGCGCCGCATGACGGTGAATAACCCACGCACCCTCTATATCCGCACTACCCACCCGACCAATCCAGAACGATTTGTAGGGATGCAGAATACGATCAATGAGATAGCCGCAAAGAAAAATGCTGGCGAGCCCTTGCTGCCGAATGTTAAGGTAAAAAGGTAAGTTGATGGTTAATAGTTGATGGTAAAAAAGTATTCCATCAACCATCAACCATCAACCTTTATCTCACCTTGGTGATATCCGCCATTGCAAGCGATTTGTTGAGTGGGATTTTGTCTAAAGCCAGTTCGATTTTATCCACCTGCTTCTTGAATGCGGCGAGTTCTTTGCCGCTCAGAGACTGACCGGCTTTGAAGCGCACGCTGGTCGGGTTCACTTGTGTGTTATTCACTAAAATCTCATAATGCAGGTGCGGGCCGGTGGATCGGCCAGTCGATCCCACATACGCGATGATCTGTCCCTGACGCACTTTCGCGCCCGGCCGAATGCCCTTGGCGATGCGGCTGGCGTGAGCATAGCGGGTCGAATGTTTGTTATCGTGACGCAGCTCGACGATATTGCCGTAACCACTCTGACGTCCGGCAAAGGTCACCACACCATCCCCTGCTGCGAGGATTGGCGTACCGGTCGCTGCCGCGAAATCCACGCCGCGGTGCATTTTGGAGTATCCCAGAATCGGGTGTCTGCGCATACCAAATCCAGACGAGATGCGTGCGCCATTGATCGGCGTTCTAAGCAGCGCCTTACGCACGGACTCGCCCAGTTCATTATACCACCCGACGACGCCGTTTTTGGCCTCGTGCCGGAAGATCTCGCGCTTCTTACCATTGATGGTGAGCGCCGCATAAAGCACATCGCCGTATCCTGCGGGCGCGCCGGATTCGGTCTGGGTGCGTTCATAGAGCACGTCGATGCGGTCACCGTCTTTAATGTCGCGCTGGAAGTCGACATCGTGGCTGAAAGCCTGAATTACTTCGGTCATGACCGGAGTCGGGATACCGGCATTGGCGCCCGTCTGATAGAGGCTCGAGGTGATGACCCCGCCGCCGCGCGCCATGGCTTTCACCAGCGGTGCATTCACGGTTTCGGATACAAAATCATCGCCCTTGCGGGTGACTTTGACGGATTTGGCGGCCGATACGGAAAGTTTCAGCTCGCGCACGGTCGGGCGTGCGGGATCCTGCTTGGACGGATCCAGCTTGACGGCGACGGTGCCACCCGTCGTAAGCCTGCGGGGATTATGCACTTTGCGCAGAGATTCCACGACTTCCAACGCCTCATCATGACTGACTCCCACCTCGGTGAGCATCTGTGTCAGGGTGTCACCGCGCTCGATTTTAAGGCTCAAAGACGCGGGCAGGGTGATTTTGGTTTTCTCAGGCTCTTTGGTGGGTTGTGTCACCGCTTGAGTAGTAGCTTGCGGCTGCGCCTTTGGAGTTGAAATAACGGTTGCAGCAGGGGTAGCGGCGGGTACGGACGACTGTTCGATGACCGGTGCGTTTTGCGTGGCGGCATCTGTGCTGGCATAGTGCGCGGGCAGACCGATCACCAGATTCGACAGCACGGAAGTTACGATCGAGCCCAGCGTGGTTCCGAGCACAAACCAGGAGAAGCGGATTTTATTCACCCGTTGGACGGGAACGGTGCGTTGGTTCAATGAAGGATTTTGGGGGGGTAACGTCAAAAAATTGGCTCGCATATGACAGGCAACTCCAGACGGATTAGCGAATGAAACCCTTACGAACGATCTGGCGATGCGGTGTTTTTATTGCCAGTCATATGTGCACGGTTTGATCGGCTTTGCAAGACCATATTCGGTATGTGGAAAAATTTTCCACACAACATATGG
>CAZFOM010000101.1:6690-7526 GCA_964520155.1 uncultured Rickettsiales bacterium | reverse complement strand
GGATAGATGAAACTAGCAATTCTCCGCGCTACTTTGATTGGCTCGTGTGGGGAAGCTCTGCTGAAGTGGAGTCAGTAACGGCGCTTATTACGCGCGGTCGCAAGGAACAGGCACAGTCTCGGGCGCGGTAAAAAAAAGACCCCCGAAAGCGAGGCTTACGGGGGTAGACCAAACAATGGAGGGTAATCTGAAATGCCATAGGCATTACACTTTCCATTCCATCAGAGATAGGTTAACAAAACGTTACGAAATGCGAAAAAATGGTGACATATGAGCAACAGTTGTCCCTTAATCCCGATTACCGCGGAAGCCTATGGGGTGGATATCGAAATCAAATACGCCACGTCTGACAATTTCACCGGAAAGCCTGTTTACGCGGCGGCAAAATGTTTTTTGCATGAAGTTGCAGCGGACTATTTGAAAAAAGCGGTAACGATTGCGGGGCAACTTGGCTATCGGCTGCGTATCTATGATGCGTACCGCCCGACCGAGGCGCAATGGAAGCTGTGGAACCATACACCCGATCCGGATTTTCTGGCCGATCCCAGACGTGGTTCGCCGCATTCACGCGGCGTGGCGGTGGATCTGACTTTATGTACGCCGGACGGTGTGCCACTCGACATGGGAACCGCATTTGATGCATTTACCCCGCTATCGCATCATGGCAATACCGATATTCCTGTCGAGGCTCAGCGTAACCGGATTCTGCTGCTTGGGATCATGTCTGCCGCGGGCTGGGATTTTTACAGCAAGGAATGGTGGCACTATCAACTCTTTAACGCACGGGCTGTTCCGCTGTGGGGGGATAAAGAAGCGGGTACGGAAATGATGTAGGT
>CAZFOM010000101.1:0-6680 GCA_964520155.1 uncultured Rickettsiales bacterium | reverse complement strand
GATCCATATAAAAACAAGTACTGTTACTGTAGTTGATTACCCAACACATATACACTTGCAGCGTACCCGATTTGGTTAATCCGCTACAAATGGATGCTGAAACAAGTTCAGCATGACAAGATTTTACGGCCTAGCACAACTATCAACACTCCTAAGTATTTATCTAAAATTGTAGCTATTATTAAGAGCTTTTTAGTGCGCGTACTGTTAGGATGAGAGACTACTCAGTGAAAGGGCTGTTATGATTAATTCCGTAGGAATTCCGCTTAGTGGTCTGAATGCTGCAAGCAAGCGTCTGGATAACAGCGCGAACAACGTCGCCAATATCTTCAGCACGCTTTCGACCAAGAACGGCGAAACCGTAAAAGAGCCGTATAGCCCCACCCGTGTGGATAATGTCAGCCTGAATCCGGGGGTGCAACCGGTCACACGAAATGTCACGCCGTCATCGGTTCCGGTGTATGATCCGGACAATGCGGCTGCTGATGCCGAAGGGATTACACAATACCCGAACGTTGATATCGAAAACGAAGTAGTGGATCAGAAAATCGCCACCTACGATTTCAAAGGCAATCTATCTGTGCTTAAGACGCAGGATAAGATGATGGGCGCGCTGCTCGATATCTTAGCCTAGGCGACGGCTTCGACGGCAATCACTTCCGGCACATAGTGTTTCAGCATATTCTCGATGCCTTGTTTCAGGGTAGCAGTTGAGCTTGGGCAACCCGAGCAGGAACCGTGCAGTTCAAGCTGCACAATACCATCCTTGAAATCTTTATAGATGATATCGCCGCCATCCTGCGCCACGGCAGGGCGTACCCGTGTGTCGATCAGTTCTTTGATCTGCTTCACGATTTCGGTATCCTCACCGCTCGATGAGGCTGCTGCTGTTTCATCCTGAATCACCTTGCGACCAGCCACAAAATGTTCCGTGATGGCAGTCAGGATCGAGGGCTTAAGAATTTCCCAGGCGGCTTCTTCCGCTTTCGTAATCGTCACAAAATCACTACCCAGAAATACGGCATTCACGTTCTCGATGTTGAACAGTTCGGTTGCCAGAGGCGAGCGCTTGGCCGATTCGCGATCGGTAAAAAACGCGGTACCCTGATTCATCACTGCCACGCCAGGAATGAATTTTAATGTCAGCGGATTCGGAGTGGATTCGGTCTGAATAAACATGATGCGAACCTAATAGTTGATTTATTTAGTAGGTTATATGGTGCAAAGACGTGGATTTTGCAATCCCAAAAGCGCAGCAACATGCTAGTTAGCGATTATATTCCTGAAACAGCTCAACATATCGCTGCATTTCGGATTCGAGCAGCGGATAATCGGTACCCCCGCGTGCATAGAGCACACGGCTGTGATGCACCTGCCCCAGACGAAGCTGGAGCTGAATGGCAGTACGCATGGAAAAGCCTGCTTTCCAGGCCAGTGCGGTGATCACCTTTGCGCTTTGCGACTGTACCATCTTTTCCACGGCGGATTTACTTAAGCCGCTAAGCACCGCCAATGCGTACAACACAAATTCCTGCTCTCCAAAATCCAGATATTTGAGGACTTCGTCCTGCGTCAGTTCACCCGCCAGATGTTTTTCGTGAACCCGAATTTCTGCAACGCGGTTACGATCCGCCTGCGAACTCTTAAGTCGCACACTGACTGCTTGCATGAGGCTACTTGCCATTTCTGGTTTCAGTTGCCGATCTTCTTCCAAAATACGAATCAGAGAGATCGAGATAAAATGAGCAATACGATCAATTGTGTGTGTAGTCAACTCAGGACGTTTCAGCAAAGGTTCATGCCACAATACATACTGTGGCGCACGATCCACAATCTGTTCCATGGAGGCTTCGTTGATTTTGGCGGTGGGATTATCGAGCAGATTGGCGATGGCTTGCGGCTGATTGGAGCGCACAATCGCTTCGCTGACACGCTCGGAGATATTGCGCCGCCGCGCGATGACTTCTGCCACCTGCGGCACGCTGGCCGATGCCATCACATCCAGCAATTCCGTATCACTTAGCAGCGGTGAAAACTCGAGCAAGGGCAAGCGAACCTTTAGCTCCTTATCCCATGCGAGTTGCCGTATCACGTCTAGCGGGGCTTGGGGCATATCTTTAAGCTCTTCTGCGATGATGCGCCTCACGCGATCCAGTTGGTCCAGTGCCAGAAGCCTCAAAATACGCAACGTATGTTCGAGCAGTTCCTGATGTCCGCGCTCTTGCAGATCCGGCAGCAAGGTCGTAATCTTTCGCGCGATCTGGCAGCGTATCCCTTCATCAATCGCTTCATACGCATGGTTTGGTTTGCCGCTATCGGAGGGAATAAAGGTTTCTGTGGAATGCTTGCCGGATTCGAGCAGATGAATACCGTCCTTGCGCACTTCGATGAAAGTACGGCGAAACGGGGTCATGTACACGTCACGAAGAATCAGTTCTGGATCAGACACAGGCAAAGCGGAATCGGACGGCACTGCCATCGCGTGCGGCGGCAAGTGCGAGTCTGATTTCCGAAACCAAATACCCGTAAGCCATTTTGGAAGCACACTGCCTCGATATATAGTTATTCCTGTCGTTTCCACCAGGGGCCTTTACGGCCACCGACTTTTTTCGCCCGCATGACACCACTATAATACGGTGTGGGTCTGGAACAATGCACCAGCGTTTCTTCATCCACTGAAGGCTTTCCAAACAGATACCCCTGACCAAATTTGACACCGCTTTCCCATAAAATATGGGCGATGTCGTCATCTTCCACCATCTCACCGATGGTCACAATATCCAGATCGCGGCATAACCCGACCATTGCTCTAAGCAGGTGTTTTCCGCGCGGAGTGGCTGCCGATTCTTTGACATAGCTGCCATCAATTTTGACAAAATCAATCTGCAAATGTCGCAGATAGTCAAACGACGATTCGCCTACGCCGAAATCGTCTAAGCATACAAGATTACCGCCACTGCGCAGATCCTGCACAAAGGTATTGGCCTGAGTCAGGTTTTGAATTTTTGCCGATTCCGTAATCTCAAAAATCACCTGTTTCCTGACATTCTCGTTGCGTTTGAGAATCTCCGCGATGGCATCCATGAAAAGGCTGGAACTCAAGGATTTGCCTGAGATATTGACCGAAACCAACGGGCGATTTCCCTTCGTTGCAGCCTGGTTCAGTACTTCTATGGTGCGTTGGCACATGGCGAGGTCAAAATCCCCGATGATACCTGCCTGTTCGCCAAACGTAATGAATTGAAACGGATTGCTGAAACTGTCATTTTTCTCAAATCGCACCAGCGTCTCGAAATGATGAATGATCCCATCTTTCAAATTCACGATGGGCTGAAAAGCGATCTGGAACTGGTTTTGCGTGACGGTATTCTTGAAAGTAGTGATCTTATTCACGGTATCGTGCAGCATCACCTGATAACCGGCCTGAAGCGAATCAATGCTGAATTCCGTACCGCGATCGTTGGCAAACTTATTGATCGTGTAGAGGAGTGCGTTTGCGGAATCCTGTTCGGTGAGTTTTCCGATTTCCGTTTTGATGGTATTAGCCTTCATCGCCAGCGCGGGAGCGTTTGGCACGGATTTTTGTGTGATATGAAGCAGCTCTTGAAGGACGGCTTTCTCATCCACTTTTTCGTCATGCAGGAACCCGTAGGCACCGTCTTTAATGAGCCCCGCGGAGTCGCCATCCACGGATTTGGAACGCAGATAATCGCTGATTTCAGCAACCAGACGTCCGGACTGGTCAGCCGGCATTCCGTCCAGCACTGCCTTTAATTCCGGAAAATCTACCAACGTAATTTTTAAGGCGTTTCCAGACTTTTCTGCATCGTGAATTTTGCGGTTGGCGCTTTCAACAAAGTTTTGTTTTTTGAGCAGCCCGCTGTGCAGATCGCGTTTATTCAGATCTTCCGGAGCAATGTCCTCACGCGCGATGGAAAGCGTCAGATAATAGTGATTCTTGAGATACGGTAATTGAAAACCGGATACAGCAAACGGCAGTTTGCCGTGCAGTTTCGACTGCAAACGGATTTTGATATTTTCAATGCGAGCGATCTGTTCCGCATCTTGCAGGATTTCGTGAGCAAGTTTGATATCGGAATCATGTACCAGTGATACGAAGCTGCGTCCGAGCAGCTCGTCCGATTTGACGCCGAGCAACCCAATGGTTGCTCCGTCGGCATAGGCGATTTCGCCTTTTGCGTTCAGCTCCAGCAGCAAGTCTGCCGATGCGAAGGCAAAAGCAACAAAACGGTCGCGCTCGCCTTTTAAGGTTTCGAGTGTAAAATCAGGCTGTTCCATAATTCGCAGGCTGTCTGCATTTCTACTTGAAAGTGATCAAAAAATAACCCTTCTTAGTGATACGCCTGAAAGCGTTAATAAACACTTAAGCAAACGGATTCAAAAGCGTAATTATTCGAACGATCTCGGTTGCATTTTTGATCATTTTACGAAATCACAAGGGGTAGCAGACAACGGTAAGTACAAATATGAATAAAATACAGAGTGTTATAGAATCATCATGGGAAAATCGTCAGCAGATCAACCCATCCGTGAGTGGGGAGATCCGAAACGCTGTGGATCAGGTGATTTCCGAGCTGGATGCGGGCAAGCTCAGAGTCGCCGAAAAAACCGCTGATTCAGGGTGGCAAGTCAATCAATGGGTGAAGAAGGCGGTGCTGCTATATTTCCGCCTGAACGACATGACTTTAATTGAAGGGGGGCCTGCCTATGCGGGTACCAAAACCCATTGGTTTGATAAGGTTCCATCCAAAATGCAGGGCTGGGGTGAGGCGGATTTTCGCGCCGCCTCGTTTCGTGCTGTATCAGGGTGTGTTGTGCGCAAGGGCGCGTTTATTGCCCCAAATGTCGTGCTGATGCCATCGTTTGTGAATATCGGAGCGCATGTGGGCGAAGGCACGATGATTGATACCTGGGCAACGGTGGGAAGTTGTGCGCAGATCGGCAAGAACTGTCATATCTCCGGAGGAGCAGGAATCGGAGGAGTGCTCGAGCCGCTACAGGCGAATCCGGTGATCATTGAGGATAACTGCTTCGTCGGCGCGAGAGCCGAAGTGGCAGAGGGCGTGATGGTTGAAGAAGGTGCTGTCATTTCCATGGGGGTGTATCTCGGTGCATCCACCAAAATCGTGGATCGGGAAACCGGCGATGTCATCTACGGAAAAGTGCCTGCCTATAGTGTGGTGGTGCCTGGCACACTGCCTGGAAGAAGTTCAGGCGCGCCAAGCCTCTACTGCGCGGTGATTGTAAAGCGCGTGGACGAAAAAACGCGCTCAAAAACCTCTATCAATGAGTTGTTGCGCGGGGTCTAGAGTGTTTCCTAACTATCCTTGCGGATATTAGTGATAAACAGATCCACCTCGCTGCGGAGTTTTTCCGCCTGCTGAGATAATTCCGAAGCCGCGGCCAGCATCTCGCTTGCGGATACTCCGGTTTCGTTGGCCTTGGATTGTACAGAAGCGATCTCGCGCGCGACATCGAGAGTCTGCCGTGACGCGTCCTCGACATTGCTTGCGATCGATTGTGTGGCAACGCCCTGTTCTTCGACTGCGCTGGCGATGGTGGTCGAAATCTGGTTGATTTCGCGGATCGTGGCTCCCACCTTGTTGATGGCGGCCACGGTTTCAGAGGTCGAGTCTTGAATGGATTTGATATAATTGGAAATTTCTTCCGTCGCTTTGGTGGTTTCTCCGGCGAGGTTTTTCACCTCAGAGGCAACCACGGCAAAGCCCTTACCTGCTTCTCCGGCGCGTGCGGATTCGATCGTTGCGTTCAGTGCCAGAAGATTGATCTGGCTCGCTATATCACTGATCAGGCTTACCACTTCGCCGATTTTGGTGGCGGCGGCAACCAGTGATTGCACGGTTGCTTCGGCTTTTCCAGCCTCGTTGACGGCCTGCGTGGTGACGGATGCCGAGCGTGACATCTGACGGCTGATTTCCTGAATGGATGCGGACAGCTCGGTGGTGGCGCTTGCCACTGTCTGAACGTTTTTGGACGTATTACTAAGCGTTTCGGTAACGCTGGAAATTTCTGCGGAACTGTTCTGCGCGAGATTTGCTAAACCGGAAGAAGTCGCGTTCATTTCCGTGGAGGCAGAGGCCACCGTATCCACAATATGTTTGACGGAGGATTCAAACGTATTGGCAAGCCGTACCATGGTTTGCTTGCGTTCTTGTTTGATCTGCTCATCACGCCTCACCTGCTCCCGCTCCATCTCACGTTTTTCAATGGCACTTTCTTTGAACACTTCAATGTTGCGTGCGAGGTCACCCACTTCGTCCGCGCGATCGAGAAACGGCACTTTATCTTCGAGTTTTCCGGCAGCGAGAGAAGCCATAACCGATGCAGTTTTTTCAATCGGCTTGAACACATACCAGATCGTGTAGGCGATCATCAGGAACATGGCGAGTGTGGTGAGGCCGATAATGAGATTCAACTTTCGTTTTAGATCATCAAACACCATTTCAAGGTCATTCATGCGTACTTTGGAGTATTGTTGTATATAGTCGCTAGTAGTTTCGTTCTTATCTTCCAATACTTTGTATTGCTTTGCAAAATCTGCAAACGATTCTGCGTAACCCATATTGTTTTGAACACCGGTAACAACACGAATCGCCAGATCGATATACGCATTCATGGATTTCTGGTTTGCTTCGACC
>CAZFOM010000100.1:1266-7605 GCA_964520155.1 uncultured Rickettsiales bacterium | reverse complement strand
CATCAGCACCGGTACGCTTCACAACCAGCACAGTGCTCACCATCGAAAGCGATTCGCACGCACGATCCACGTTGGCTTTAAGCGGCACGGTCTTGCCACCTCGTACCGCCTCATCCGCCGTGATGATCACCTGGCTTTGGCAATCTTCAATGCGACCTCGCAGGGATTCCGCCGAAAACCCGCCAAACACCACTGAGTGAATCGCCCCGATCCGTGCACAGGCCAGCATCGCGTAAGCTGCCTCAGGTATCATCGGCAGGTAAATGGTCACACGATCCCCTTTTTTGACTCCATGCGCTTTGAGTACATTCGCAAACCGGCACACTTCCCGATGCAGTTCGGCGTAAGTGATGCGTTTTGATTCGCTGGGGTTATCACCCTCCCAGAGTATCGCCACCTGCTCCGCACGCGCGTGGAGGTGACGATCCACACAATTCACGCTGACATTGAGTGTGCCGCCCTCGAACCAGCGAATGGAAACATCATCGGTAAAACTCGTGTTTTTTACTGTGTGCCACTTCGATACCCAGTCAAGACGCTCTGCCTGCTTTGCCCAGAATGCGTCGGGGTTCTTCACAGATTCCGCGTAAAGCTCCGCGTATCGTTTCGGCGTGATGGCATTCGTGCTTAACTTGTCCGATTTCACGGGAATGATCGTTTCTTTCATACCACCTCCGTTACTCAATCAAGGGTTATTCACCTTCACCAAATTTATCGCCGAGCAGTGCTTCCAGTTCGTCCAGCACTTTGGTCGCATCCTCGCCGGATGCCGTCACTTCGATCGAACACCCGCATTCTGCCGCGAGCATCATCAGCCCCAAAATCGAGCTGCCTGTTACTTTCGCATATTGTGAAGCATCTGCCGTATGGTGTGTCGCGCTTTTGACTTTCGTCACCCATACCGACGCATTACTCGCATTGACGGTTTTTACGAATTTTGCTGCTGCCCGCGCGTGGATACCTTTTTTATTGATGACCTGAAGGATGCGCGACACTTCGGTCATCAGGCCACATGATCCTTGGTCAGCAGGTTGCTTGCGACGTTGATGTATTTCCGGCCAGCGTCCTGTGCTGCAAGCACTGCCTCTAGCAGCGGTAACGTGTTGCGCACGGAAGCGAGTTTCACCATCATGGGCAAGTTCATACCCGCAATCACCTCGATCCCAGGCTTACCCAGAAGCGAAATCGCAAGATTGGAGGGAGTGCCGCCAAACATATCCGTGAGAATGGCAACGCCTTTGCCGGAATTCACTTCCTGCACCGCCCCCAGAATATCGGCGCGGCGCTTCTCCATATCATCGTCCGGCTCAATACAGATGGCCTTGATCTGTTTCTGTTTGCCTACAATATGCTCCGTCGCCGCCACAAATTCCAACGCGAGATTCCCGTGCGAAACGACAACAATGCCAATCATGCTGCTATTTTCCTATGGTTATTCGGGCAAATCCCGATGACGGATTTCGACGTTATAACCATTCGATCGTAAAAATCCAGCGAGCTTTTCACTCACATACACCGAGCGGTGTTTCCCTCCGGTACAACCAATGGCGACCGTCAGATAACTCTTGCCTTCTTCCGAATACCGAGGCAGCAGCGGTAGTAAAAACTGGGTCATACGGTCAAAAAACGCTGCAAACCCTATATCTTTCTCAATATACTCACCCACCTCTTTCTGGCGTCCAGTCTTTTCCCGAAGCATGTCGTCATAGTGCGGATTGCGTAAAAACCGCACGTCAAACACGAGATCGGACTCTCTGGGTAGCCCCAACCGGTAAGAAAAAGAGGTCACAAATAAGGTAATCGGGTGTTTACGATCCGAATAGCGCGTCGTCATCAGACGCTTGAGATCGCTCGCGCTGTACTGGCTTGTGTCCAGAATCTCATCCGCAGATTCCTTGAGCGGCCGCATCAGAGTGCGCTCGGTCACGATACCGTCCCACACCGGTCTGTCCTGTGCCAGCGGGTGCCGTCTGCGTGTTTCGGTAAATCGGCGGCGCAGCACTTCATCATCACAATCGAGGTAGAGCACACTCACCTGATTACTCCCATCCTGACGTATGGTGGCAATCATCGCCGCGCATTCATCAGCTGAGAAGAAACGGCTGCGCACATCCGTGCCGATCGCAAGCGCTGGCGATACCGGTGTTCGGTTCTTCACCAGCACCGGAAGCAGCGATGGAGGAATGTTATCCACCACCTCGTAGCCGCAGTCTTCCAGCGATTTCAGCACTACCGACTTTCCCGCGCCGGACATTCCAGTGACAATCAATACTTTCATGCCAGTCCCCGAGATGCGGCGATGATTTTATAAGGAGCAGACGCATGAAATGCGTGCAAGCGGTAAAGCGGCAGTTCACAGCCCTGCAACTGCTTCTGGTGGCGCTCTGGTAATCGTTCTACTTCCTGCGCGCTCACCAGTTCTACCACCATCACTATGCGTGCAGTGGAACGGTAGGGAATTTCAATGATACCCACCTCACGCACTTCGAGTTTTCCGGCGAGTGTTTGCGGAGGACACGCATACAGATAACCATTCTCCGAGTATATCCCCACCTGGTCATCCGATACCAGTTCACCACCCATATGTATCAGACGCAATGCCAGATCAGACTTTCCGCTTCCCGACTGCCCCGTAAGCAACACCGCATGAGAAGTGTGTGGTATGGTCACGCAACTTGCGTGCACCCATTCATCTACTGGTGCACTCAGATTCACGCGAGGCTCTAGGCTGCCTTGCTTTCGGCGGGATCCACCCAGGATATGTTGCCATCCGCGCGGCGGTACACGACATTGATGCGACCGCTCGCCGAATTGAAAAACATCAGCGCTGGCAGATCCGCAAGATCCATTTTCATGACCGCTTCACTCACCGTCAGCGTTTCAATGTTGGTCGCTTTTTCAGCCACAATCACGGGCGCAGGTTCTTCATGCAGATCTTCGCCTTTTTCCGGCGCGATCACATATTTCGTGGCTTGCGACTGGTTGAAATTTGGCTCTGCACGCTTCTTGTGGTGATTAGTCAGTCGACGTTTATAACGGCGAAGCTGCTTTTCGATACGCTCAAGCGCAGCATCAAACGATGCATACACATCCTCAGAATCGCCCCTGCTTTTGATAACAACACCTGATGCGGTGCCCGTATTACCATTGATATCCGTGCGAAACATGTGGGACTCGCGCGAGATCACCACCGTGATGTGGGTGACGCGATCGAGATATTTGTTTACGCCTTCCGAGAGTTTTTTCTCGATATGCTTACGAAGCGACTCGCCGACGTCCACCTGTTTACCCGAAACAGTAATCTGCATAGAAAACCTGCCAAAAATGTTAGTTGTTGATGTGAGTGATGCGATGAAACCACGCAACGGTATGGCGCTTAGACGCGCTAGAGGAATCAGAACTCATACCTTCCCATTCTACCATATTCGCGATGGAGTGCAAATAAATCCCTCTTAGCGGTAGTGTCTCAGTTTCAATTATAGCCTGATCTTAACGATACTTGACCGCTTATGCAAGAGGTCGCATAGTATCCTTTTACAATAGGGAGAACTATGGATAACGAACAGTTCTATATCTTAATCGGCATTCTCATATTCTTGGCGTATCTGATTGAGCGGGTCGGCAAGAGGGTTGAGGCCATCTATCGCATAATAAAATTCGGCAAGGATCATGAGCAATGACTAAAAAGCCAAAACGCCCGCGCGATACAAACCAGATCGCTAAACACCTGCTCGATATTATCACAGGTGAAACGGATGATAAGCCAGCGGATGACGGTAAAAACCCCGCCGCAGTTGCTTTAGGAAGGCTTGGAGGCAAGAAAGGCGGCAAAGCCCGCGCAGAAAGCCTAACACCTAAGCAACGTACAGACATCGCCCGAGCAGCTGCCAAAAAACGGTGGGGAAAACCAAAAAAATCATGACAGAATATTGACATTAGCTTAGCAGCCTGCTAGCCTCACCTTATAAAATAAACAATGGTGAGGCATTTATGGATATGAGAAAAACGTTACAAGCAAGGGTAGAAGCCATTAAGGCAGATATTCTGCATCTCGAATCCAGTCTTAAAACGAAACTGAATGATGTTAGGGAGATTGAGGCCGCTTTAAGGGTTATGGATAAATATTCCGAGACTAGCGCCGATATTCCATCATCTGAAAATTCCCCGCCCGCATTAAAGGCAACCATAAATATCACCGATGCAATTTTGCAGGTAGTTAGGGATGCTGGCGAGGCAGGCGCGGCTTCTGCCGAAATTAAGCACGGTCTTAAAGATAAGTACAACTTTGATGTAAGGCCAGACACGCTCTCTGTGACCATTCAGAGGCATAAGATTAAAGGGAATATTGCCAAAAAAGGCAATAAATGGGTTCTGCCAGTTTTTGCTCCCGCTAATAGCGAAGCGGAAACGACAGAAACTCCGGTGCTGGTCACACCGGAGTCAGATCATTCATTTGTCTAAGAAACGTAGAAAGGAGCCACTTATGAAAATACTAGGATAGGGCTGTAAAAGCAGGGTAACCTGTGGGGAGATGCTTTAGGGTGTCTCCTCACAGCCCGTTATTTACTCTACACCCCCATTTATACATACAAATAAGCCACAGTCAATATGTTTGTTAAAACAAACGATTGGTTGATAGGGTTGATTTGCCATTTTTTACCATAGCATACAGGCTTGTTAGTTTGTGTGAATGTTAGTGCTTTTCTATTGACAATGCTTATTCGGTCAAGCATATTGTTCATATTGAAATTAACAAAACGATTATTTTATGAACAAACTGACCATTCAAAAACGCGCACAAATCATCGGTATGCTGGTAGAGGGCAATAGCCTCCGCGCCATAAGCCGCATGGCCGATGTTTCTATCAACACGGTTACGAAGCTGCTCGTAGATATTGGTCAGGCCGCAACTGAGTTTCAGGATAAGAACCTTCGTAATCTCCCATGCAAACGCATTCAGTGCGACGAAATCTGGGCTTTCTGCTACGCGAAACAAAAGAATGTTGCCGCTGCTAAAGCTGCTCCGCAAGGCTCTGGTGACGTATGGACATGGACTAGCCTTTGCGCTGATACGAAACTTATTTGCAACTGGGTTGTCGGTGGTCGTGATGCTGAATACGCAATGACGCTTATGGATGACTTGCGTTGCCGTCTCGCTAATCGCGTACAGTTGACCACTGACGGCCATAAGGCGTATTTGAATGCTGTAGAAGGTGCGTTTGGCGGTGACGTTGATTACGCGCAGCTTGTGAAAATCTATGGTGAAGCGCCTGAATCGATGAAAGGCAAATACAGCCCTGCGGATTGCTGCGGTACTCGCAAAACCCCAATCGAAGGCAAGCCAGATAAGAAGCATGTAAGCACTTCGTATGTCGAGCGCCAGAATCTCACCATCCGCATGAGCAATCGTCGCTTCACCCGCTTAACCAATGGTTTCAGCAAAAAGATTGAAAATCACGCTTATGCGATTGCCCTGCACTTCATGCACTACAATTTCGGACGCATCCATAAAACGCTGCGTGTCACCCCTGCAATGCAAGCTGGCGTTACCGATCATGTATGGACTTTAGAAGAAATCGCTGGTTTAATTGTGGATGAACCAGCAAAAAAGCGCGGCACCTACAAAAAGCAGGTTGCGGCATGAATTTGAAACTGAGACACTACCCTCTTAGCGGGAAAGTTTGATATTCAGCGCCTTCTCCAAACGCTCGCCCTCGCCGTAATACTGCACGCGTTTGACAAATCGAGGCAGGATGCCGCTCCATTTGAAATGCCCGCGGATTTTGCCTTTTTCATCCTCTCCATCCACAATAAATGTGAACAGATCGTGCATGGATATAACGTCCCCTTCCATGCCCACCACTTCCGAGACATGGGTGATGCGGCGATGGCCGTCACGCATACGGCTGACCTGAATAATCAGATGGATGGCAGATGCGATCTGGTAACGCAGCGACTTCATCGGAATATGCAGATTCGCCATGCTGACCATGTTCTCCAGACGACTCAAGGCATCGCGCGGGTGGTTGGCGTGAATGGTCGTGAGCGATCCTTCGTGACCGGTGTTCATCGCCTGCATCATGTCGAATGCCTCAGGCCCCCTCACCTCGCCCACGATGATACGATCCGGACGCATACGCAGCGCATTTTTCACCAGATCGCGAATCGTCACCTCTTCATCCCGACTGGCTCCCGCGCTAATCGGTTTTGTCTCCAGACGCACCACATGCGGCTGGTTCAGTTTGAGTTCGGCGGCATCTTCAATCGTAACAATGCGCTCGTTCATATCAATATGCTGCGAAATCGCATTGAGCAGGGTGGTTTTTCCTGAACCCGTAC
>CAZFOM010000100.1:0-1256 GCA_964520155.1 uncultured Rickettsiales bacterium | reverse complement strand
CCTGAAATAATGACGTTCAGGCGGCAATGCCCGACAATTTTTAGAAATTCTGCGAGCGCCTCTGACATGTTATTATTCTGTTTCATGCTGTCGAGTGTCAGCTTACGCTTGGAAAACTTACGAATCGAAATCGTCGTGCCGTCGATCGAAAGTGGCGGTTCAATGATATTCACACGGCTACCGTCCAGCAATCTGGCATCGATCATGGGGCGTTTGCGATCAATTTTACGTCCCACCAGTTCCACAATTTTGTCGGCAATTTTCTGTACGGCTTTTTCGCCGGAAAACGTTATATCGACGGGTTCGAGAAGCCCGGAACGCTCCACATACACATGCTGAGATCCGTTAATCAGCACGTCATTGATGGTTTCATCATCGAGAATATCCATGATGGGTGCCATCTCAGGGATATTCGCCATGAATTCGGATGTCATAGCGCGAATCGTGCCTGGGTCGTTTTCCGGTAGGTCGTTATAGGTCGCATCCGTGTACCCAACATGCTTTTGCAATTGCTCCACACGGTGCTGCAATAGCGAGGTGACCTTCTCGATGGTCGCAGAAAAATCACTCCATTGTGCCTGCGGCGTGGAAAGAGATGTTTGTGATGTATGCGCAATGGACTGAAAAATCCTTTGCAGCTCCACGGGTGCTGAGTATACTAAGGATTCGACTTCCGCTTCACCTAGCAGGCGCACCGTGCAATCGGTCTGAGCCATTGCAGTTTCCATATGCGGCGCGGATCGGATGAAGGCCAGTTCTCCAAACGACTCACCCGCAGCCACCGTGCGAATGATCTGACCATCGCTTACGAGGTGAACTTCTCCCGATTCCACGATGTAGGAAGCGCGCGCCACCTCACCTTGATGGTATATGGACTGTCCAGCGGTATATGTTTGCGTGTGCATAATGTTGCATAGCACGGCTTCACGCGATTTCAAACACTCGTTTTTTTCTCGCGACGGCGTTGCACAGATGAAGCGATTCCCATTTCTTCACGATACTTGGTTACCGTGCGCCGCGCGCATTCGATGCCGCGCTCCTTGAGCAGCGTGGAAATCGCATCGTCGGAAAGAATCGCATCGGGTAATTCCTTATCCACCAGTTCTTTGATCAGGTGCATCACGGTACGGCTCGAATAATCTTCTCCACCACTGGAATTTTGAATGGTGGAAGTAAAAAAGTATTTCAGCTCGTAGGTGCCGCGATGCGTGGAAAGATATTTGTTGGAAGTCACGCGACTCACCGTGCTTTCATGT
>CAZFOM010000099.1:0-7607 GCA_964520155.1 uncultured Rickettsiales bacterium | reverse complement strand
ATCAATCACAAGCAGGCCATGAAGGACTACGCCTACCAGCACGAACTGTTCAAGATCAGTGAAAAGAAAGAGCTGGAGGAAAAAATCGGCCTTAAAGCCGTGATCGACAGCAATCGCAACACGCCAGTTGATTTCGGCGAGCAGCAGCTCAGCGTGTTCCTGCTTGCAGACAGTCTGAAATCACTCGAGCAGGAAGTGAAGCTCGCCGCCGACACGCTGATGAATATCGGCATTGTCCCCATGCGCGAGGACATTAAGCTCGAGGAGTGTTACTGGGCGATTTTACCCGCGAATTTCGAATTTCTGAAACGGCTCAAACCCATCAATACCAGCCGCGTGGGCGGATTTGCGAACCTGAGCAATTTTCCGGCGGGGCTTGCTGACAATAACTTCTGGGGGCCGGCGGTCACCTGTTTTTACACCGCCGCCGGCACACCCTACTATTTCAATTTCCATGTCGGCGATAACGGGCACACCTCCATCATCGGGCCGTTTGGCGCGGGCAAAACCGTGCTCCTCAATTTCCTGATTTCCGAGGCCTGCAAATTCGCACCCAAGCTGTTTTATCTGGATCAGAACCGCGCCTCAGAAATTTTCATCCGCGGCATCGGTGGGCAGTATCATCGCGTGGATCATGCGTCGCCGCTTGCCTTAAATCCACTGCTGCTTTCCGATAACGAGATGAACCGTTCGTTCCTCGAAGTGTGGCTTGCTTCACTGGTGGGAAGCACTGATACCACGCTGTTTTCACCGATCGTAGAAAACCTCTATCAGCGGCCAGCAGGTGAACGCACCCTGTCATTCGTCGAAACGTTGCTGCGCGCCTCGAACGCGGCACTGGCCGATAGGCTGCGGGACTGGTTGCCAGACGGTGCGTATGGCGCGATGTTCAATCATGCCATGGAATCCGTGGATTTTTCGCGGGACGTGCTCGGGTTTGACGTCACCGCCTTAACGCAGGATGAGCGGTTGATGATTCCAGTGCTGTCCTACCTGATTCACCACGCCACCGTGCGCATGGATGGATCGCCTGGCATTATCGTGTTCGATGAAGCGTGGAAACTGCTCGATAATGAGTGGTTCGGCCCGCGTCTGGGCGAATGGCTCGATTCCATCCGCGAGCAGAATACCATGGCGATATTTGCCACCGAAAATGTGGGACAGGCCATGCAAAGCGTGCTGAGTCCGGTGCTCATGGAACAGATCGCCACACAAATCTTTTTGCCAGATCGTGAGGTCAAGGAAGAATACAGCACGGTATTCAATCTCACCGAGCAGGAAACCTCTTATGTGTATGCCATGCGTACGGATCAGCGGCATTTTCTGCTCAAACGCGGCTTGGACGCCATCGTCGCACGGCTCGATTTATCGGGTATGAACGATGTGCTGTCGGTGCTCACCGCCACACCGGAAACCTTACAACGAATGGAAAAAGCGATTTCCCAGAAAGGGGCAGAACCAAGCAAATGGCTGCCGGAGTTGTTCAAACACCTATGACCGCGCTGCGATCTCATCCTGCCGCACTCCTTGCCCTTTTGAAAACGCTGGGGTGTGCCGGTGTGATGTTGCTGTGTGCAGCAGCGGTAGCCTATGCAAGCAGTCCCGCCCCCGTCACCAATCCATGCGCCACTTCGGGAAGTGCCTGTAACATCAATGCCGGTGTGTTTGCGGCTGTCGTCTGTTTCATCGAGAGCGCGGTGACCTGTTCCACCTCGGTGTTGTTTCAAAGCATCGCAACCTGGGTAGAAGCACCTTTGAAAGCCGCAATCACGCTCACAGTCATCGTGTTCGGATTGAGTTTCATTTCCGGTGTCATTCAATTGTCCGCACGGGAATTCATGGTGCTGATGTTCAAAATCGGGCTGGTATGGACATTTGCCACGCAGTCGGATTACGCCATCGGCGTCGCACATAACTTCTTTATTGATTTCGCCAAAGAAGGCGGGCAGCTGGTGTGGGAAGCGGCAAGAGGGGCAAGTGCAGGGAATGCGTTAGGCGGCATTACAAGCATCGATGCGCAGATCAACAGCTTGACCGATGCCGCCGCATCCAACTCGGCATCGGGTGTGATGGGCAGAGTAGACCCCATTTGCAAACAGGCCATCATGTCGTTGGTGGCGTTCATGGCTCTGACCATGCCATTTTTATTTCTGGTGGCGTTGTTCTACTTGTACAGCCTGATCAAGTTGTTTGCGATTGCTCTGCTGTTTTATTTCAAGTCCATTATCCTGATTTCATTTTTGATCATGCTGGCACCGATATTTGTCTCGTTTGCGCTGTTCAAACGAACGGTGGAGTTGTTTGAAACCTGGCTACAGATGTTGTCGGTCAATGCGCTGCAAATGCTCGTCATGTTTGCGTTCTTTGCAATGATTACAGTGATTGATTTTGGCAGCGTGTTTGCCGAATTTTTCAATCTGCTTCGCGTCTATAAACCGCTGGGCAACGGCTGGGTAAGCAGCATACTGAACAGCGCGAATTCAGTGAAAACCTTTTTTGGATTCGGGCCGCTCAGCATTCAAACCGAGTTTTGCAGCATTTGTTACTACAATGTGTCCGCCAATTTCCAGAATATCTATTGCGTACGCAATGACGCCATGCCGATCACCGCGCTGCCATTCCAGATCAATCTGTTTGTGTGGATGGTCGGCAAGCTGGTGGCACTCATGCTCGTATCGTATCTGCTTACCGATTTTCTGAAAAAATCCGGCCAGCTTGCAGAACAGTTAGGCGGCACCCGCTTCAGTGGAATTCTATCCGGTTCTGCCTCTACGCCCGGGTTTGCGGGATACTCCAACCCGATTTTCCGCGGCATTGAGTCGGCATCACTTGCCTTCAAGAATGCATACCGCCAGAGCATGTACCGCTCAGGCGCGCTATCTGCCATCACGTCGCTCGGGCATCGTTTGGAAAACCCGCTGAACGTGTTTGCAAAAGCGAAGGCCACCTATCGCGGGGCAGGCGCGGTACTTGGCTTGTCGAGCGCAGGTCTGGCAGCGAATTCGTGGGAGACTGACAAAATTTCCCGCCAGATCAAGGATTATGAAAAGCGGGCGTACGATGCCCAGAAGGCCGCCACACGCACCGGCAATATCTTGAGCAATACCTTGAAACAACATCAAGATGGCAAGGTAGGGCGGGCCGCGCTGATCTCTGCACAGGCAGCGCATAGTCTTGCGTTGAAAAATGCTGAGCGGTGGCGGAAAAAATTCAAAGAAGCCTCCGATGAACGAAACGAGATAATCCGCAAAGATCTGCAAAACAGCGTGTTTGGGAAATATACCGACGAAAAAGGCAATGTGCAGTATGCGGGCGTGTTCGCGCAAGAGCTGGCAAGACCGATCGACAGCGACTATCAGAGATTGATTGGCAGAAATCTTCAGGAATCGAAAACGCGCCGTTCGTTCTATTTTCTCCCAATGGATGAGGCAATACCAGGATCAAGTGCCGATCAGGAAAAATTGCAGGTAGAGATCATGCAGAATTATCTGCAAAGCCAGATAGACGATGTGCGCAAGAAAATGGATAGCGCCGGAAGCAACCTGAGTGATTACGAAAAAGGCCGTATCAATCAGGAACTCAACAACGCAAAGGCAAGCGCGTCTTCAAGTAGCGCGGAACAGATCGAATCTGCCATTGATAATCTGCGTTCTATTTCCAATAGTCTGGATTAGGCATAATCGCGACATTTGATCCATTTTTTCATACTAATGTGTGTTTTTTGACGCGAACCACAATATGTAGTTGATGTACCCCACGATTTTGCTATTCTCGCGGAAATCATTTTTCGCGGCAGTTGTGTTAAGCAAACAAACATCGGATAAACTCAAACCTGAGAAAAAAAACTGGTATGCGGATCGCTATCAGTTTGTGGTGGTGCAGCGCAATCTCCTTGCCGTCATTACCGTGTTTTCGCTGCTGAGCGCGCTAATTGCAGCGTTCTCCATTTCTCAGCTTGCGCCGCTCAAATCGGTGGAACCGTTTGTGATTCAGATTGACCAGAAATCTGGCATTACGCAGGTGGTCAACCCGATCACCGCGACGGAATTCTCGGGCAACGAGGCGGTGAACGAATACTTCATCGTGCAGTTTATCCGTGCCCGCGAATCGGTCGGTATTGCGGACAATGAAAATTTCAACACCGTGCGGGTGATGTCAGATCCGGATACGGTGTATCGCGATTTTCTGACCGATATCAATCCCAACAACCCCGACGGGATCCGCGCCCGCGTGGCAGGTGGGTTGCGCAGCGTGCGGATTGGTCAGATCGTGTTTTCGGAAGAACGCACCGAGCTGGATGGAACGAAAGTACGGCGGTATCAGGTGCGTATGATTGTCACCGAGAGAGTTCCCAACCAGCGGCCGGTGGAAATAAACAAAGTGGCAACCTTGGAGACGAAATTTATTGCGCTCAATTTATCCATTCAGGATCGCTATTTGAATCCGATTGGGTTTAGAGTGATTTCATATCGAACAGACGAGGATGCATTAGTAAGATGAAAACATACATCGCCCTATTGACCTTGGTATTATCCTCTGTGGCATTGCCGGTACGCGCTGCGGATATTCCCGTTCCGGTGGCCACCGATAGCCGCATCAAGACCTTTGTGTACAATGAAAACGATGTATTCAGCGTGCTTACTCATTATGGGTATCAGTGCAACATTGAATTTAGCCCGCAGGAAGAAATTGAAACCATCTCCATCGGTGATCGCGTGGGCTGGCAGGTGATTCCGGCCGGACGCAGGGTGTTCATCCGCGCCATGGAAGAATATGCACGCACGAACATGACCGTGGTCACCAACCGCCGCGCGTATCAGTTTGATTTGCGCTCGACCTCAAGCACCGTGACCCCGAATGAAGAACTGGTCTATGTCGTGCGCTTTTTCTATCCGGACGATCGTAAGAACCGGCTGGCACCTGCGCCGTATTCGGACGATATCGGATGGGGACAGCCTGCCGCTGCGTCCTCGCCCGCATCCATGGTATCTCCTCCCATGGCGCCACCGGTTCCCATGACAACACCACCCGCCGTACCTTTGCCGCAAGCAGCGGTCGTGCCTGCGGCAGGATTAAACTACAATTACACCTTTACAGGGCCAGATGCGCTCGCACCTTCTAAGCTGTTTGACGACGGCGCGCGCACCTATTTCAAGTTTAACACAGCACAACCGCCTTCTATTTTCATGGTGCTTCCGAATGGGAAAGAAGTGCCGGTTAGTGCCATCTCGGAAGGCGAATATCTCGTGGTGGATCGCATATCGCCCAGATACAGTGTGCGTATCGGTGATAGTGTGATTTGTATTTACAACGAACTCCTTTCTCCGCGATCGGGGGCATAGAGCGCTATGGCGACAGACGATAAAAAACCCGCGCCCGATGACATGAGCGAAGGCTACAATTTCGCGCAGGATGATGCGTCCGCAAAAGCCACGAACGGTGGTGGCGGTCTGTCTGGCGGCGCGCCTGCCGTATCAGCAGCAGCGGGTATCGGATTCGTATTGTATTCGCTTTTCTCTGGGGACGCACCGCCGGAGCACCCTACCAAGAAAGAACCCGAACCGGTGGCACCTCCCAGTCCCGAAGCGCAGTTGCCATTCGATCTACCCAATAATCCCGCGCCCCCTTTGCCGGATCCATCCCTGATTACGCCGGAGGTTACTCCGCCGCCGCCGCCGCCGCCTCCTCCGCCACCGATGTGTCCGGACGGCAGCCCTCCTCCCTGCGTGGATATTGATGCCAATAAACCAACCAACGAAGCGCTGCAGGCGCGGATCAAATCACCGATGCTGGTGACGGACGGACAAGCGACAGGACAGGCAAGTGCGCAACAGGCGCAGGCACAGCAGGCATTATCGGCAAATGACCCGAACGCCGCATTTGCCAATAACGTGATCAACGCGACGGAAGCCGAACAGGTGGAAGCAGGCACCATTGGCAATCTGCGTTTCATGATTGCACAGGGGAAAGTGATTCAGGCGGTGCTCGAAACCGCCATCAATTCCGACCTGCCAGGCAGCATTCGCGCCATTGTGAGTCGCGATATCTATGCGGAAGCGGGCAATGCCGTATTGATTCCGAAAGGCTCACGGCTGATTGGCACCTATAACTCTTCCATTCTGCGTGGACAGGAGCGTGTGTTCATCATATGGACGCGCGTGATCCGTCCGGATGGTATTGATATCATGGTAGGCTCGCCTGGCGTGGATTCTCTGGGACGAGCAGGATTTGCAGGGTTTGTGGACGAGAAAATCGCCGAAGCCTATTCCGGTGCGATACTGTCCAGTTTAGTCACGCTGGGCATCGCATATGGTGGAGAGAAACTGGTGGGCGAAGATAAATCGCAACAGACGCAAACCACGGATCCGGATGGCAACACCACCACCACGACACCGAGCAGCCCCACCACCGAGGCGCTCAATCAGGGCATTGCCAATGTCGGAAGCGTGACCCAGAACGTCGTGGATGAGATGCTCGATATGCGTCCTACGATCACGGTTGATCAGGGCACCCGCATCAATGTATTCGTCAATAAGGATCTGATCTTCCCACCGTCCGTTTTGTCGCAGATCCGTATTCTGCAATAATTATGTCGAGCATTCGCGCCCTAGAAACATTCCTTGCCCCGATGAAAGGCCTCTTCGAAAAGGAAGGGGTGAGCGAGATTTCGATCAATCGCCCGAAAGAGGCGTGGGTCGAGATTTATGGGGATATGCACCGTTACGACATTCCCGAGTTTGACAATGAGCACCTGAAATCGCTGGCACGGCTGGTGGCACAATCCACCGAGCAGAAGATCAGCGAAGAAACACCGCTCCTTTCCGCAAACCTACCCGAAGGCTACCGCATCCAGATCGTGTTTCCGCCAGCGTGCGAAGCGGGTAAAGTCGCCATGTCTATCCGCAAGCAGACAGTGCTCAATTTCGATCTCGATCAGTATGAAGCGATCGGCGCCTTCCAAAGCACGATCGTCAGGCACAGCAGTAACGAGCTGGATAAGAAATTACGCGAAATGTTAAACGCCGGCGCGATCAAGGATTTCATCGTTGCAGCGGTGCGTGCCAAGAAAAATATCATTGTGAGCGGCGGCACCTCAACAGGTAAAACCACCTTCATCAATGCTACACTCAAAGCCATTCCGCCGACCGAACGCATCATCAGTTGCGAAGACGCGCGCGAAATCGACCTCACGCATATTCCCAATCATGTGCATCTGCTTGCGTCCAAAGGGGGGCAAGGCCGCGCCAAAGTCACCACGCAGGATTTGATCGAAGCCTGTTTACGCCTGCGTCCGGATCGCATTATCGTCGGCGAGTTGCGCGGCTCGGAAGCCTTCAGTTACCTGCGCGCAGTCAACACGGGTCACCCGGGTTCTATTTCCACGCTACATGCCGACACGCCCGCCCTCGCCCTCGAACAGCTTATTTTGATGATCATGCAAGCAGGCCTCGGGATCACGCGCGAGCAGATCAAGCATTATGTGGAAAATGTGATCAACGTGATCATCCAGCTCCAGCGTGGTGACAAAGGCAAGCGCTTTGTGTCCGAATTGTATTTCAAAGAAAGCGAGTAAGGACACATGGGCCCCCCACAACCGAGAGTCCCCA
>CAZFOM010000098.1:2424-7697 GCA_964520155.1 uncultured Rickettsiales bacterium | reverse complement strand
GTGTTGTGGCGCATCCGCTGAGCATGGTCGCGCAACACAGCACCAAGGCTAAGGATGAAAGGTGTTTCATATCACGGTTCCTTACTGGCTTGGATGGTTTCAAAGGTCTTTACCTGTACCACGTCTTTTTCGATGATCTCGGCATGAACCACCGTGTTGCTGGTGAGGTTCGTCACCCGAGTCGTATCGCCTAGCTCACCGGCATCAAGCGCTTCGCATAGCGTGTTGATACTCAGGTTGCCTGCGAGAAATTTCATATGCACCTGCGCGCCTTTGCGCACAACAGACGCATGAGAGATTTCATTCACACGGATGGGACGCCCTTCCGAGATGGTTTTGATCGGGGTCATGCCGATCAGATCCTCTTTGCGGGTGATTACATCCTTACGCAGACGGGACTGCGCTATACGCTTCATCTCGATGTCGTCTGCTTCCACAACATCGTTGGTATACAGGCGGCGCTTCAAGACCGGAATCATCGCGGCTTCATCAAAACGACCCGATACCTGAGCGGGGGATAACGCCACGCCCTCCGATTCAAACAGCAAGGTGGCCTTCCAACTTCCGGCGCGACGATCAAACGCGATATCGCTGACCTGCATGGTGATTGGGGTGTCGTAGGTATAGACCGCATCACGATTGCTGCCCACAAGCCTGACATCCAGATTCTCGCCAGCACCAGCTTGTTTTAGCGCTACGGCGATCGAGGTAGTCACATCATCAGGCGTAATCGAATACGCATCTGAAGCAGGCGCAGGCGCGGTGATTGCGTTCTCTGGCAGTACCACGCGCGCGGGTTCCATCGCATACACAGACAGAGATGCGAACACACCCAAACACAACGAATAAAAAGCCATGCGCATGGTATCAGGCTCCTAGTTATGATTAACCGGTGGCAAGCTGAGAAAGTGCCTGCAGCATGTTATCCGACGTGCTGATGACGCGCGAATTCATTTCGTAGGCGCGCTGTGCCACGATCAAGCGGGTGATTTCCGTCACCGGATTGACGTTGGAATTTTCCAAAAACCCTTGCAGGATGGTGCCGACCCCTTCCTGACCGGCAATCCCCACGATCGGATCGCCCGAGGCTTCACTCTCAATATAAAGGTTGTCTCCGATGGCCTGAAGGCCGTTCGGATTTACAAACGTGACCATGTCGAGCTGACCTAGATTCTGCGGCGCGGTCTGGTTCGGAATCGCCGCAAACACCTCGCCGGACGCGTTTACACTGATTTGAGTTGCATCCTGTGGCACGGTGATATTGGGCGAAAGCAGGTATCCGTCAATCGTTACAATCTCGCCGTCCGGAGATAACTGAAATGCACCGTTGCGCGTGTAGGCGAAGGTGCCGTCGGGCAGTTCAATCTGGAAGAATCCGCGACCCTGAATCGACAGATCGAGGGGGTTTTCCGTATTCTGAACGTTACCTTGCTGGAAATTGCGGTAGATCGCGCCAGGTTTCACCCCCAAACCCACCTGAATACCGGTCGGGATGATGGTGCCCACATCGGCCGAGTTCGTGCCCACGCGCCGTAAATTCTGGTACAACAAGTCCTGAAATTCTGCGTGCTGGCGCTTGTAGCCGGACGTGGAAATGTTCGCAAGGTTCTGCGAAATCGTATCCACATTGAGCTGCTGAGCCTGCATCCCCGTGGCGGCGGTATCGAGTGAGCGTAGCATAGTCTCGTAACTCCCTGTTTATCCTGTATTAGCTGTTGCCTTGACGTGCCAGAATGGAGGAGGCACGGCGTTGCAGATCGTATTGCGAATCAATAAAGCGCGTGAGCGAGTTGACGCTGCGACCTAAGTCCACCAGATGCACAATCTCACTAATCGGCTGGACATTGGATTGCTCAAGAACCCCATGAAGTACTTTTGATTCCGTCGGCGGAAGGGGCGCGACATCCGATTTATACATGGCGCTTGATAAACGCTCCATCACTTGTTCATTCTCGAATTCGGCCACGCCAATCACGGCCAGTTCTTCGCCGTCCACCTGAATCACACCATCCTGACGCACCACGACGTCACGCGCTTCCGGATCGAGAATAATGCGCTGACCTGCATCGTCCAGTACCGGAAATCCGTCTGGCGTCACTAGTGTGCCATTGGCATCCAATTGAAAATTACCGGCGCGGGTATAACGATTCCCAAGCGGTGTCTCGATCACGAAATAGCCTTTCCCCGAGATCGCCATATCAAAGGGATTTTCCGTCACCTGCAGGCGCCCTTGATCGGTATCGCGTAGCGAAGTAATATCGTTGGTGAAGGTCATCTTGTTGCGATTGCCATCATCCACCATGTATTCCGTAAACAGTAATTTCTCGCCCTTGAACCCTGTGGTAGTCGCGTTGGCCACGTTGTTGGACGTGATATCCAGATCGCGAAACAGCGCCGTCTGCCGAGAAAGTACGATGTAAATACTATTATCCATACGAACAAGAGACCCTAAATATGTAACAGCACATCATAACGTAAGCATAAAACATGCCACAGAGTTTCAATGCCATATTTGTATTATTTTCTAATGACTTGTTTGGTTGGTGGTAATTAATGAAGCTGGTTTTCTCTGCTTACTGGGAAAAAGCTGCCAGCCGTTCTCCTGTGCATAGAAAAAAGAAAAAACTTGCATCCTCATTTTTTCGTATTCTTCGACCTCTCATCCTGCGGAAATTTTATGCCAACATGGTGTCCTGACTTAAATCTCAGCGACGTCTCTTTTCTGTGAAGTCACATTGGACAGTGAAAAAATTTGTTGCGATTTCGCAACAGAATGACCGGCAAAAAACTCCTGATGATGGAATCGTGTTCAGTAATCGAATGATAAATCGGTTTTTCTTGCTATTTCGAGTTTGCAATTACGAATACACAATATATAGTCGCGAAAAAATCAAAACGCATACTAATTGCGTTTACAATGTCTGTGTAGGGTGAGGTATGGCGAAAAGAGAAGAACTGAAATCCGACGAATATCAGGAACAGTCTGAAACGGCAAAAACGTCCGGTGGTGGAAAAAAACTTGTACTGATCATTTTCCTTGTGCTGCTCGTGCTGGGTGGCGCTGTGGGTGCCTATTTCAGCGGCATGTTCGGAAAGAAGCCCGCGCAAGAAGAGGCTTCCAAAGATGAGCCGGCAAAGACGGAAGGTGCTGCGCCTGCTCAGGCAAAAGATAAAGATGGAAAGCCGCTGCCTGCTCAATCGGGGCCAATCTATTTCAACTTTCCTGAGAACCAGAAATTTATCGTGAATTTGAATACGGGTGGCAAGCAGACCAGCTTCCTCAAGGTGGATGTGGCACTTGAACTTCCAAACGCGCAGGCACTCGATGCCGTAAACGCGAATCTGCCGCGAATCATGGATGCGTTTAACACCTATCTGCGCGAGCTGCGACCGAGTGATCTTCAGGGATCCGCGGGTGTGTATCGCTTGCGCGAAGAATTAATGCTGCGGGTGAATAAATCTATTTATCCTTCCAAAGTGAACGATATATTGTTCAAGGAGTTCGTGGTACAGTGACGAAACGAATGAATCAGGGAGCGTGCTGAACGCACTATGGCGGAAGAAAATAAAGCAACCGACGACGCAGCAGCCTGGGAGGCGATGCTTGCCGCCGATGACGCCAAGGCCGCCGCTCCCGATGCGTCCAAGCCGGCTGATGGAAAACCGGCGCGGGTGCTGAATCAGGATGAAATTGACATTCTACTCGGATTTGATGCCAAAGCCGCAGGCGATAAATCCAATTCCGGCATCTATGCAATCCTCGATAAAGCGCTCATGGCATACGAAAAAATGCCGATGCTCGAGATCGTGTTTGATCGCCTCGTGCGTATGCTGTCCACCAGTCTTCGCAGTTTTTTGTCAGACAATGTGGATGTCAGCCTCGATTCCATGGCATCGCTGCGCTTTGAGGATTATCTCAACTCGATACCGCTTCCCGCATTGCTCGTGGTATTTCGCGCGGTGGAGTGGGAAAATTTCGGACTCATCACGGTGGATAGTTCCCAGATTTATTCGACCGTGGATGTACTGCTTGGTGGCAGGAAAAACACCCGCCCCGTGCGCGTGGAGGGTCGTCCTTACACCACCATCGAGCAGGATATTGTTAAGCGCATGGTGGATATTGTCTTATCCGACATGAGCGCGGCATTCGACCCGATCAGTCCTGTTACTTTCCAGCATGAGCGGCTCGAAAACAATCCGCGCTTTGCCACCATCACGAGGCCGAATAATGCCGCGCTGCTGGTTCGCTTGCGCGTCGATATGGAAGATCGCGGCGGTATTGTCGAAATTCTGTTGCCACACGCTACCCTCGAACCTATCCGCGACCTGTTGCTGCAATTGTTCATGGGCGAAAAATTCGGTCAGGACACGGTGTGGGAAAAGCATTTCGGAAAAGAGATTCGCAGCACGCATGTTGATCTTGAAGTGATACTGGATGAAAAGGTCGTAACACTTGGCGACGTCAAGAATTTTAAGGTCGGTAGTACCATCCTCCTCAATTGCTCGCCGGAAGATGAAGTGACCGTCAAGTGCGGCAGCATTCCGGTCACGCGCGGCAAGCTCGGACGGGTAGGGGATAACATCGCCGTATCGCTATCGGATGCCGTGAAACGGGTTTCTCGGGAGACGCCATTATGACCCAGATGATCATTTCTTTCGCGCTCGATCTGTTGCTGGTGACGCTGCTGCTGGTGACGATTATCTATTGCTGGCGTTTGAACGGACGAATCCGCACGTTGCAGGATAGCAAAGGCGAGCTTGCACATCTCATTCGTCAGTTCGACGAATCGACCGAGCGTGCCTCTCAGGGAATGCTGGATCTACAAGCGACGGGGAAGAAAATCACCGAGTCCATCGCGTCGAAAATCGAAAAAGCCAATTATATTGCCGATGATCTGTCTTTCATGATCGAAAAGGGCGCAAAAATTGCAGATCAGATGGAACATGCGCTTGCAACCTCGCGTGGCAAGGCGCAGCCGGATAGTTCGCGCCCCAATATCGCGGCGCAACCCAAGATTACATCGAATCCGTCGGCGCCAAATCCAGCCCCATCCATTCCTACTCCTTCCAGCATGAAACCGCAGGTTTCACAGGCCTCGTCACTGCCCTTAAAAAACATGTCGCAGCCAAGGCCATCCGCACCTAAACCCTCTGTGCAAACCAGTCCGGCTAAGGTGACCGCCACACTTGAGACTGTGCTTGAGAGAGTATCCGGACGCACGCCCGAAACCACAGTAAACACGTTTGTCGAAACCCCTATTCGCAAGGCGGTG
>CAZFOM010000098.1:0-2414 GCA_964520155.1 uncultured Rickettsiales bacterium | reverse complement strand
GTGCAACGGTAAGAATGCGTTCCAAAGCCGAGCAGGAATTGTTTGACGCATTGAAGGCATCCAGGCAGTAAACCATGCCCCCATCCCGAATTCCATTAATACGATTCCGGCTTCTGACGATCACCATGCTCGCAGCCTTTCTGCTGCTTGGCATGAAGGTGGGGGATGTGATTCGCGGCGGTAAGGACATCACGCTGGAATTAGCGCGTCAGGCGACGGCGCAGCAATCTGCAGCGCCCGCTACGGCGCAACCGCAACCAACTCCGGTGCCTGCAACCGGCGCTCCAGTGACGAATGCCGCTCCCGCCGCCGTAACGACCAATGCTCCAGCCGTCCCACCGGCCGCTGCTACCACAGAAACCACGCCACTTCCTTCCGCGGCGCTGGACGGTGCAACAGGAACTACCGCGACGAACCCCGCAACTCCCTCTGAGTCACCCGTAACTACCGATGCAACAGCCAATCCAACCGCTGCTGCGGCACCCGCAAACACCAATGTGTCGCTGCCAACCGGACAGGCTGAACCGGTCGATCCGATCGATCAGCTCTGCACCACGCGCCGAAAAATCTCACCTGAGCTGTCTGCGTTCATTCGCAAGCTGGTGGATAATCCGACCGTACAGGATATCGTATTGTCTCTCGATAAGCGCCGCGATGAAATTGAAGCGTGGGCAAAACAGCTTGAGATGAAAGAGAACATGATGCAGGCAACAGAGCAGCGCATTGGCGACAAAATTGCTCAGATCAAAATACTCCAGAAAGATCTGGAAGTGGTGCTTGCCGAATACAACAAACACGAAGATGCCAAAATCCGCAGCCTCGTAAAAATTTATGAAAACATGAAACCAGCAGATGCCGCGCGCATTTTCGATGAGATGGATATGCCGATTCTGCTGGAGGTTGTGGATAAAATGTCCGAGCGTAAAGCCGCTCCGATCCTTGCAAATATGAGCCCGATCAAGGCGAAGGAACTCACGGTGGAGCTTGCCGAGCAACGCAAATTGCAACAACCGATGCTCGATGCAATTTCTGCTTCCCAACAGGAGTCGGTTTCTGCTACTCCACCCACCGCTGCGGCACCTGCTGCGGCGAACTGAATTCACAAAGTTTATACGATAAGAGAGGATTGCTATGGCGAAAGTCGGCGGCGTTGCCGGAGATCAACTGAAGTCTATTATTGAACGCATTGAACGGCTCGAAGAAGAAAAGGCAGGACTGGCTTCGGATGTACGCGATGTATTTGCGGAGGCAAAGGGGAATGGATTTGATATCAAAACCATCCGCCAGGTATTGAAGCTGCGTAAACTCGATACGTCGGAAAGAGATGAACAGGAGCATCTGCTCGATCTCTACAAGCGCGCGCTGGGCATGGCTTGATTATAAGTCATTTGAGCTGAAAATGCCCTATCCTACTACGTCATCCCGCTGTAGGGCGGGATCCATGTACTGCATCAAATTCTGACAACTTGGATAGGCGTGGATACCGGCCGGAGTTTATGCCCGCGAAGGCGGGTACCGGTATGACGGCAAAAAAATCGGTAACAACAACTGGGGTATTCTTAAGTCAAATGACTATATCTCGGCACATAAAAAAACGCCCCGTAGGGGGCGTTTTTCTGCTTCCTGCACGTCGGGAAGCGCGGATGATTACGATGCTTTTTGGTGGAGTATATCCTCCTCCAGTCGGGCGATTTCTTCTTTAATGGCAAGTTTTTGTTTCTTGAGTTTGGTGATCAGCGTCAGATCCGGCATGGGGTGCGTATATTCATCTTGAATACGCAGTTCAAGCTGGCTGTGCTTTTCATACAAACTCGAAACGTGAGAAACAATGGACATGGTCTACCCTTTTATGGCTGTTAGACTAAAACGGCTGCGACCTCACGGAAGTTCGGAGGCAACATCCGAACCTTTATTATAAAAAAACTTTGCAAACTAGTTCAAGATAAATTGATGTCAATCATTTTTATATTTTTTTATGCCTGTTGAGCGTAAATTTGACCTTTCTAAGCTGAATCGGGGATCCACGCTTGAATTCGTTTTTGCTGTGATTTATTTACTCTCAGAATATAAAAACATTAGTAATATCAAGTTGTTATATGAAATTCACTTGCTAACGATGGCTTTTTTCGTTTCATTTGCGCAACAAGCGGGCGTGCGAATAAGCCTAACATACGATAATATCTTGTGTTTTTTTTTATACAACAGAGGCCGGAAAATGATATAATAGCAATTCCGTGTTGGACTAATTGCAGGGAAGAAAAAATGGAAGAACAGTTGGTACTGGAAAAAAAGCTGGACGTGATGAAGGGCCAGCATCGCGAACTGGATGATATGATTCGTAAAATGGACTCTGAGCGCATACGCGATGAGTTTCTCTATGCGCAGCTTAAGCGCAAGAAGTTGAAGCTCAGAGA
>CAZFOM010000097.1:0-7763 GCA_964520155.1 uncultured Rickettsiales bacterium | reverse complement strand
TACCGGCCTACGCCGGTATGACAGCATAAAAACGAGTAATCGTAACTGTGGCACAGTTAAATCAAAACGTAAAATTCGGGGAATGACGAGTTATGTTAAGCAGTAGATGACTCTATAATTATTTCTGTTATAATGTAAAAAAAACAGAATCTTATTTATCCCCGTGCTCCGCATCCGACCCGTACAAATATCCGATCACGCCGAAATCCTGAACCTTGCGAAAGTCGCAGGGATTGGCATGACGTCCTTGCCGCAGGACGGGGAAGTGTTGCGCGAAAAAATCGAGGATGCCGCGCTGAGTTTTGCCGGAAAACCAAAACATGCGAAGGAAGAAAAATTTCTGTTTGTACTCGAATCCATGACGGAAAAATGCCTCGTTGGTACCTGCGGGATTTACGCTCATGTCGGGCTGTCGCGTCCGTTCTATTCGTATAAACTGTCGCTCATCGCGCAGGCTTCGCAATCACTTGGTATCTATACGCAGCATCAGGTCATTCACATGGTGAATGACTATACGGGCGCGACCGAAATCGGATCCTTGTTCTTGCATCCCGATTACCGTAAAGGTGGCAACGGAAAATTTCTCTCGCGTGCACGGTTTTTGATGCTGGCGCAATTTCCCGAATTATTTTCGGATGTGGTGATCTCCGAAATTCGCGGCGTGCAGGATGCGACTGGCAATTCACCGTTCTACGATCATCTCGCTAAACATTTCTTCCAGATGGATTTCAAAAGTGCAGACTATATTCACGCGACGCGCGGGGGGCAGTTCATCGCGGATCTCATGCCAAAATACCCGATCTATGTGAATCTGCTGGCTCAAGCCGCGCAGGAGGTGATCGGCAAACCGCTCGATGCGTCACGCGCGGCGATGCAGATGCTCATGACTGAAGGGTTTAGCTACGAAGGCTATATTGATTTGTTCGATGCTGGCCCCACGTTGCAAGCGGAACGCTCACGTATTCGCACGGTACGAAAAAGCGTGAGTGCGACCGTAGTATCGGTTGAAGCGCGCGTGAAGGGCGAAGAAGTCATGATTGCAAATACGCGCCTTGCCGATTTCATGATGGTGCGCGGCATGGTGCAGGTCATGAAAGAGGGTGAGGTGCAACTCGATCAGGACGTTGCAGCAGCGCTTGGAATAAAAGCAGGGGATCAGGTTCGTTACGCCATATAATATAGGGACAGTATGAAAACACACTATATCGACGGAAAATGGATTCCAGGCATGGGATCGGTGTTTGAGGGAGTGAATCCCGCTACCGGAGAAGTGATCTGGAAGGGCAGAGCGGCTGGCCCTGCACAGGTGGATACGGCGTTTGATGCGGCGCGTCGGGCGTTTAAGGATTGGGGATTCCGTCCGGTGGAAGATCGGATCGAATTCTGCCGCGCATTTGCCAAGAAACTTGAAACCTACAAGGATAAGCTCGTATTTTCGCTGTCGCGCGACACCGGCAAAATGCCGTGGGATGCGCGTAACGAAATCACCGCGATGATCGGAAAAATTGAACTTTCGATTCAGGCCTACATGGAGCGCACCGGACTCAAATCCGGCGAGGCGGCAGGTGCGAAATACGCGCTCAAACACAAACCGCACGGCGTGGTTGCGGTGTTTGGCCCGTATAATTTTCCGGCGCACCTGCCTAATGGACATATTGTTCCAGCATTGATTGCGGGGAATACGATCATTTTCAAACCGAGTGAACATACACCCCTGATGTCCGAAGAAATCGTCAAGGTGTGGGACGAAATCGGACTGCCTGCCGGTGTGCTGAATCTTGTGCAGGGTGAGCGAGAAACAGGAAAACTGGTTGCATCGCACCCCGATCTCGATGGATTGTTTTTCACCGGCAGCAGTGCGACCGGAAAAATTTTGCACCAGCAATTTGCCGATACCCCGCAGCGCATTCTGGCACTTGAACTTGGCGGCAATAACCCGCTCGTCATCTGGGATGCGAAGGATCATAAGGCATCTGCGTATCACGCGATTCAGTCGGCCTTCATGACCACTGGGCAGCGTTGCACATGCGCGCGCCGGATCATCATCGAGCAAGGCGCGGGAGGCGATGCGTTTGTCGAAACGTTCGTTGAGATGGCAAAATCACTCAAAATCGGTGCGGCAACTGATACGCCTGAACCTTATATGGGCCCGATCATCTCAAACCGTGAAGCCGATAAACTGGTTGCTGCGCACGAGATGCTCACAGATATAGGAGGAACATCCCTTCTCCCACTGAAGCGCTTAAATGATGACTTACCCTTTGTATCACCTGGTATTGTGGATATGACGAAACACCGTCGCCAGATGCCGGATCAGGAGTATTTTGGCCCGCTTACGCAGATCATTCGCGTGGAGAGTTTTGGCGAAGCCATGGCCGAAGCGAATCGTACGCAGTTTGGATTGTCGTCTGCGATTTTTACAGACGATGCAAAGCGCTTCGATCAGTTTGCGCGGGAAATTCGCGCAGGACTGGTCAACTGGAACCGGCCGACCACCGGCAATACCGGATTATTGCCGTTCGGCGGGGCAGGGATCAGCGGCAACCACCGCCCGAGCGGATATTATGCGGCAGATTACTGTGCCTATCCGGTATCCTCCAATATGATCGAAGCCCTCACCGTACCAACACAGGTCACGCCAGGCATTACGGTGTAATGATCGGTGTGACATGGACACCATGCTCGCACTCTATTCGTTTCATTACGGTGAACGAAGCACTGTATTAACGGTTTTTTAACTCTCGCCGTATCACAGTGTGCGCTGCATCATCCGTCCAACCCGCATGAAACTCGATACGCCGCACACGCTCAATCTGCCTTACAATCAGCACGATCACTATTGGCTGTGCGTGAGTGTGAATTCGCCGTCCGCGATATCCGAACTGAGCGCGATTCTGGAAACCGCAGGTCTGGATCGTCATAAACAGGATCAAAGCATTTTCGTGGTGAAATGCAATCGTACCTGGGATCAGAACTGGAAAACACTGCGCGGCTGGATTGAGCAAAAACAGCGGCTGATGGCGATTGAAGTGGCCGTCATCGGCGCGGCTACCCTGCCGGATGCGAAGGAAATCCTGCTTGCGCGGAAATCCGTGCCAGTGATGGATGGCATTGCCGAATCGCTGTGGCTTGGACAGGCGATGATCGAAGACCGGCTGCGGTGCCACATGCAACCGGTAATGGATAAGCGTGGAAAAGTGTATGGGTACGAAGCGTTTGCGCGTATTCTAGCATCGAATGGTGAGATGATCGGAGGTGGAAAAATTTTTAACGCGAGCAGGCTTCTAAATGTCGAACATCTGATTGACCGTATTCTGCATGTACAGGCGATCAAGACGTTCATCCAAAGCGATATGGAGGGATTCCTGTTCGTGAATTTCGTCCCTGGTTTTATTCACCGGCCGGAAAAATATCTCGAAGGACTGACTGAAGCGGCCAAGGTGTATAACATGCCGCCGAAATCCATCGTGCTGGAATTTACCAAAGCAGAAACCCCGCGTGATGCTTTGCATCTGCGGGGTATTTTTGAATTCTGCCGCGCCAAAGGGTATTCGGTGTCGCTCGACGATATCAATTCGGTAAGTGTAGCCACCCGCCTGATTGAGGTCATCAAGCCCGATTTCCTCAAACTGGACATGGGGCTGGTGCGTTCCGTCAACAAACCGATTGAACGCGAAATGATTACGGATCTGGTGCAGCTTGCCCATAGTGCTAACTGTCAGGTCATCGCGGAAGGGGTGGAGTCGGAGGATGTGCATCAGCAATTGAAGGAATGCGGCGTTGACCTGTTTCAGGGATATTTGTTCGCAGCGCCTACGGAAGCGGTCGCACGCAAGCAGGTGATTTAATAGCCGTTGCGCGAATGTCACAGATCGCGCGAACTCATGACGAAACTAAGCAAAAGCAAATCGCTTAACCCTTTCTTAAGAATCGCCTCGCTACGATTGAACCAAAGGTGGGAAACGCACAATGAATAACCGTACCGTATTACTGTTTGCAGCGGCCGTGATTATCGCGGCATTTACAGCATTCGTCGTTCGCAATAAAGTGTCGAGCACTGAGCCTGCGCAAAACGCCAACATCACCAAGGTGCTTGCGGCCAATAACATCATTCCAGCCGGTGCGTTCATCCGTGCGGATAAAGATCTGGCGTGGATAGACTGGCCCACGGCAAATCTCAATCCTAGTTTGATCACCCAACCTGAAAATCCGATTGAATCCTTCAATGGCGCGGTGGCGCGACGCTCCATTCTGCAAGGCGAAGCCATTGCTAAATCAGCGATTGTAAAATCCAATGAGGGCGGATTCATGTCAGCTGTCCTCACCCCAGGACTGCGTGCTGTCACCATTTCGGTAAATCCTACTTCCGGCAATGCCGGCTTCGTTTTTCCAGGCGATAAGGTGGATCTGATTCTCACCCACCGGATTCAGGTGCAAGACGGCGGCAGCGATGTGCTGGCGAGTGAAACCTTTATCGAAAACAGCCGCGTGCTGGCGGTCGATCAGATGCTCGATAATCCCGAAAACAAAGCTATTCCGGCACGCACCATCACGCTTGAAGTCACGCCGCGTCAGGCCGAAGAAATCAATGTTGCAACGAATCTCGGCACGATCTCAGTCAGCCTGAGAAGTCTCGCCAGTGGTGCTAATTCCACTGATGAGGTGTCCACCATCACACACGAGGAAACCTATACGCGCGATACCGATGTCAGCCGATTGCTCGGCAGTCGCGGCAGTGTTCGCGCACGCGTCAATGTCATCCGTGGAAACGCGATGGAACAAAAAGACTTCCATCAGGATCCGGGTGAAAGTCAGTCACAACAAGAACCATAAACGGAAAATGTATGACCGGAGATGTTATGACCGTTAATGCAATACACACTTCCACTCGTGGCTTGCTCGATCCGCTGCGGATCTGGGTCATGATGATCGCGATCCTGTGCCTTTCGAGCGTCGCGTGGGCGCAAGATAATGTGGATACGAAAGCAACGCCGGAAATCAAAGGCGGAAAAGGTGGCCCGCTGCTTGAGGAAATACGTCCGGAAAAGGGCAAAAAAGGTCATTACGCCATTGAAATCAATAAAGGCCGTCTGGTTCGGCTTTCAGCGCCCGCATCCGCGGTGATGGTTGCCGATCCGAACATTGCGGACGTTCAGGTAATCTCTCCCATGCTGGTCTATCTCAATGGCCGCGCGGTCGGAGAAACCACTCTGTTTGCGGTAGATAACAAGGACACCGAAGTGCTGCACGCGACCATCTCAGTCACGCATAATTTAAGTAAGCTCAACTCCATGGTGCAGTCGCTGCTTCCCGATTCCAAAGTGACATTTCGCTCGATGGATGGCGCGCTCGTGATGTCGGGTAATGCCAGCTCACCTGTGGATGTAGAAAATATCCGCCGACTCGCGCAACCTTACCTGCAAGGCAATCAGGCACTCATTAACATGGTGGAGAGCACTGGCTCCGATCAGGTGACGCTGATGGTCAAGATCGCCGAAGTGCAACGCAACCAGCTCAAACGCTTTGGCATTCATCTGGAAAACATCATCAGCCGCGGCAGTTTTGTCTATGGACTGGCACAAGGCCGCGATGTGGTCAATGCGATCGGCGGTTCGTTCCTGCGCAACGGGTCGGATAACTCGATCGGTATCGGGTTTAACTCGCCTAACGCCAGTGTCAACGGTGTGATTGACGCACTCGAAGGGCAGGGATTGATTTCGATTCTGGCAGAACCGAATCTCACCACGGTATCCGGTCAACCTGCGAGCTTTCTTGCTGGCGGCGAATTTCCGATTCCGGTGGTGGGCGAGGATAGCGCTGTTACCATCGAATACCGCCCGTTTGGTGTGAGTCTCGCATTCACGCCTACGATTCTGTCCAAGGATAAGATCAGCCTAGTAGTTTCACCGGAGGTGAGTGCGATTTCCACCGAAGGTTCGATTCAGACACAGGGCTTCAATGTACCGTCCATCAACACCCGTCGCGCAACTACGACTGTGGAACTGGGCAGCGGTCAGAGCTTTGCGATTGCCGGATTGCTGCAGAATGACCGCAGCAATGATATTTCCAAATTCCCAGCGTTAGGCGATGTTCCTATTCTGGGCGCTTTATTCCGCTCCAACGAGTTCCGTAACGATCAAACCGAACTCGTCATTATCGTCACTCCTTTCATTGTCTCGCCAGTGGATCAGCAGGAAGCACTGACAGATCCCACACAGGGGCTTGAGATGCCAAACGATCTGGAACGGGTGCTGCTTGGCAAGCTCTACGATGAACACGAGGCGGAAGAAATCAGCGAAGCCAACCCGTCCGCTGGCCCTATCGCCGCGATGCCTCGCTTAAACGGCTCTGCCGGCTATGTATTGAAATAAGGAGGATCCCATGTTGATATCTCGCACAATGGTTGCTCTTGGATCTTCTCTCGCGCTGCTTGCGCTTGCGGCTTGTGGCACCAGCTACCCTTACCAGCACAAACAGATTCAGGTGCAATCCATGACCGAATCTGCCGTGGTGCCTTTTACCCATTCAAAGTCTCGCCTGGAACCAGATGCAAAAGCAGAATTGGCAGCCCTGATGGCGCGTGTGAAGCCGTTGTCTGTGCAATCGGTGATCGTGCAGGCAAACCCGAAAAATCGTTTGAGCATGGCGCGTGCCAATGCCATTCGCGCGCATCTGACCCGCGCCGGTGTGGTGCCTTCCGCATTCCGTGTACAGTCGGTGCGTCAGGTGGTGCCCGAGGTGTTGGTGGAAGTGGAACATACGACGGCACTGCCGCCGTCCAATTGCCCCGACTGGAAATCTCGGGGCACTCCCAATTTTGGCAATGAACCCTTCAGCAATTATCGGTGCTCCACCCTGCATAATCTCGCCCGTCAAGTTGCGGATCCACGGGATCTCGTGCGCGGACACGGGCGCATATCCGGCGACGCGGATCGCAATCAGGTGGTCATTACCAACTATAAATCCAACACGGTTACAGCGCCTATTGTTACCGTTGGCGAGGAGTAACACAGCATGAACACAACGGCCAATGCGGGTTCCAACTCGGGTGTGCGTGCGCCGTTCATGGCTTTCTGCACAGATGGCGACGCATTGCAGGTGCTCAAGCAATTCGCGGACAGCAATCGTTGGCCATCCGCCTGCATACAACAGGGCAATTGCCAGACCGCCGCATCGGCGCTGAAAAACCAGCCGACCCCCTTAGTCTTGGTGGTGGAGGTGCCTTCCGCCAAAGAAGCGCCTGCTATGCTTGATGCGCTTGCCGATGTCTGCGATCCGAGTGTGAAAGTGGTCGTCACCGGACGCATCAACGAGTATAGTTTCTACACCTGGTTACTCGATATCGGGATTGCGAATTATCTGTTGCAGCCCTTTACCCTGAGTGCGCTGCAAGCGCTGTTCGCCAAGGTGACGACTCCCGCCCCAGCCCCTGCTACGCCCGAGAAAAAAGAAGGCAAAATCATCAGTGTCATCGGTACGCGCGGCGGCGTTGGCTCCACGACGCTGGCGGTCAATACCGCATGGATCCTTTCCCACGAGCATAAGCAATATGTGGCGCTGCTCGACCTTGATCCGCAAGTAGGCACGGTTGCGATGGCACTTGATCTCGAACCTGGTAGAGGATTGAAAGATGCGCTCGAAAAACCTGACCGTGTGGATGCGCTGTTCATGGAACGCGTCATGGTGCGTTACGATGATCACTTAAGCATCTTAAGCGCCGAAGAACCACTCGAAGAGATGATCATCACGAACGAGGCGGCAGC
>CAZFOM010000096.1:0-7764 GCA_964520155.1 uncultured Rickettsiales bacterium | reverse complement strand
AGATAAGGCCTGCATATCCTTGAGCCGCCCTTCGAGATACGCGAGCTCAAGTTTATCTGATACGACCCTATTCTGCGGAATAAAGCGGATCGCATCTTTGAGCAACGCAACTTGTTGTGCTTCGCTCAGCTGCGTGAATACATCGAACTGCTCGCGTGTGGTTTCGAGTGCTGCAATCTGGATATTACTCAGTCGCGCAGCCTGCTGCATTTTATCATCGAGTATCATCCCATCACCCTGACGTGTGGGCATCTGCAATGAAATCGCCGCCGCCCACGGACGCATGGTAGCGAGATTTTCCGGAGAGATGGGCTGCGTTGCATTCATCGCATTCCACAATGTATTGAAATCCGACTCACCAATGAGAGTTCGCAGATTCTCCGTCGCTCCTTCGGGGAAGTACATTGCCTCGCGCACATAGGCGTGATCAAGCGGGCTTTCCACTTCAAACACGGCGGTTTGTGTGGTTTTCATCGCGCTTATAGCGGGCGAGGCGTTATTCCATACCCGCGCGCTGTCGGAATGATAGGTGCCAAACGCATAGCTATCACCCACGCCGCATTTGCGAATCGTGAACAACAAACCGATCTGGTAGCGCTCGGTAATCGGGGTATAGCCCGCTTTATCGGCCTCATCGCAGGGATCAAACGCAACGGCTGGAGAAGCGATCAACCAGAGCAGGCAGACCAGAAACGCGCGAATCATGACTGCGCCAGAAAATGCAAGGTGCGGGAGCGGAATTCACGGCGGTACACCACAAACACAACCCAGGTGGTGGCGATTAGAAACAGGATCGGGTGGATGAACCATCCCATCGCGGCAAAACCAAAATAATAGGAGCGCAGACCCATATTAAAATGCCGCGCGGCATTTCCCACAAGCTGTGCCCCACGGCGTGCATAGGTCTCGTGCAGATCCACCTTATCACGGGCGGGTGCGGCACCCACCAGAATACAAGCATAGTTATACTGCCGCAGCGACCAAGTGTATTTGAAGAACGCATAGACAAAAATTAAAATCAGCAGGAAGGTTTTGATTTCCCACAAGAGCGGTGTCGTGGGAGCGGCGAGCGGCAGCGACACAAAAATCTGCGAGGCTTCCTCGCGGTACTTGAGCAGCGTCACCAAACCGAGAATGAGCAGAATACTGGTGCTGGCAAAAAACGTGATGCTGCGCAGCAGATTACCGATCAGGGTTTCGTCCATCATGCGGTTTTCGCGCTTGAGCATTTCGCGCATCCAGTCCAGCCGGAACGCATCCATCACGGTGAGCAGGCTTTTGCTGGTTTTGCTGTGATGATCGTAATAAAGCGCATAGCCAAACCAGCACAGGAAGAACCATCCCAGTGCTAAGCGATCCACCATGCCGATTGCAGACCAGACTTCCATCACGCCGCTCCCAGAAGCTGACGGGTGGCTTTAGCGATATCCGCCTGCGCCATCAACGATTCGCCGACCAGAAAATTATAGATGTGGTGCCGTTTCATCCGTTCGATATCCTGATGCGTTTTGATTCCGCTTTCGCAGATGAGTATTTTATCCGATGGCGCGTGCATCGCAAGGGTTTCGCTCGTGGTAATATCCACGCTCAGGGTCTTGAGGTTACGATTATTGATGCCAATAAGCGGAGATTTAAGGATTTTCAAGGCGCGTTCGAGTTCAGGGAGGTCATGCACTTCGATCAACACACTCATCCCAAGATCAAGCGCAAGGGACTCGAGTTCATGCGCCTGCTCATCCCCGAGCGCTGCCATAATGAGCAGCACCGCATCGGCACCGAGCGCGCGCGATTCGATGATCTGATACGGGTCGAGCATGAAATCCTTGCGCAGCACGGGTAGCTTGGTGACATGGCGTGCGGCAATCATATACGCATCGTCGCCCTGAAAATAGGGAATATCGGTCAGCACCGAAAGACAGGTTGCGCCTGCCTGTTCATAGAGGGTTGCGATCTCGACCGGTTCAAAAACCTCGCGGATGACGCCTTTACTCGGCGACGCTTTTTTGATTTCGGCGATCAGGCCGGTGCTGCGTTCCTTGGCTTTGCGTGCAAGTGCCTCTGCAAATCCGCGTGGTGGCGTTACCTGCTTGCAGTCCTCCAGCAGATCATGGATGGATTTGATCTTCTGACGCTGTGCGATGTGTTCGCGCTTGTCATGACAGATCTTCTCAAGCACGTTCTGCATTGGCGGCTCCCTGGTTGGTATGCCACACCACGCCTGCAAGGGTTTCGCGGGCTTTACCGGAGTCAATGGCATGGGCTGCTACGCTTGCTCCCGCTTTGAGATCAGGAGCCTTTTCAGCAATGACTAATCCGGCAGCCGCATTCAGCAATACGGCGTTGCGGTAAGTGCTGGCCTCGCCCAGAAACAGTGTTTCGAGTGCTTTGGCGTTGAAGGTCGCATCTTTACCGATCATGGTATCAAGAGGACAAAGGGGCAAACCGGCATCCTCAGGCGAAACGTCAAACCGCGTTATTTTGCCCTCAGCAAGTGCTGCTACCGAAGATGACTCGCTGATCGAAAGCTCATCCGTGCCGTCCTGGCCATGCACCACCCACGCGCGTTTCGTGCCGAGCATATGCAGGGCATGAGCCATTGGCTCGATCCATTTCGGATCGAACACACCAAGCAGTTGATAGGAGGGTTGCGCGGGATTAAGCAACGGGCCGATGAGGTTAAAAATCGTGCGGATACGCAGTTCTTGTCGCACAGGCGCTACATGCCGCATCGCCGGATGGTAGCGCGGCGCGAATAAAAAACAGAATCCCGTTTGCTCGAAGCAGCGCTGCATGATTTCAAGCGGCGCATCAATATGCACGCCCAAGGCCTTGAGCACATCCGCCGATCCGCTCGAGGACGACACGGCGCGGTTGCCATGTTTTACGACCGGAACCCCACAGGCGGCGAGCACCAGGGCAACGGCGGTTGAGACATTGAGCGTATGCTTACCATCCCCGCCTGTGCCGCAAGTGTCGATCGCCTGCGCGGCATGAGGAAACGGTGTCATCTTGGTACGCAAGGCGCGCACTGCGCCGGCAATCTCGTCTGTGGTTTCGCCGCGCATTTTAAGCGCGACCAGAAACGCCCCGATCTCGGCAGGTGTTGCGCCGCCATTCATAATGATCTGAAATGCCCGCGCGGCCTGTTCTTCGCTCAAGCTCGATTCGCGCACCACCTGCACGATAAAGCGTTGTATCTCATTGACCAGTGGCTCGGCGGTCATGACATTTACACACCTTCCACAAAGTTGCGCAACAGCGCGTGGCCATGTTCGGATGCAATGCTTTCAGGGTGAAACTGCACGCCGTGCACGTTCAGTGTTTTATGTTGCAGTCCCATGATCAGCCCGTCTTGGGTGGTTGCCGTGATCTCGAGGCAATCCGGTAGGCTTTCGCGTTCGACAATGAGCGAATGATAGCGTGTCGCGTTGAATGGCGAGGGCAGGCCTTTGAACACGCCTTTGCCGGTATGCGTCACCGCGCTGATTTTACCGTGCATCGGTTTGGGCGCGCGAATCACCTTACCACCGTACACCTGACCAATGGCCTGATGCCCCAGACACACGCCAAGAATCGGGATTTTTCCCGAGAGTTTTTCAATTACCTCAAGGCAGATACCCGATTCATCCGGTGTGCCAGGCCCAGGCGAGATCACAATCGCCTGCGGCTGGATCTGTTTTGCAATCATTTCCACCGTGAGCGCATCATTACGCACCACGTCCACCTCTCTGCCCAGCTCGCTCAAATAGTGCAGCAGATTATAGGTAAAAGAATCGTAATTATCGATGAGGAGGATCATTATCTGTTTCTGCCCTTTTTTCCGCTCCGAGGTTTTGGGGGGGTATTATCCAATAATCCAGGCGTATGGGGAGGGACTAGATCACTGACATTGGTTTGTTGTTCTGTAGCTTGTGTAATAAGCCGTAAATCTGCGCGAACTTTTTTATTATGTGCATCATCGATGAGCACTCCGCATTCCTGTAACGCCATAATGACATGTTCGGATGCGGGAAATACAAGAGATTCTGCTCCATCTGTAAGAGCATATGAGGTAACTGCACCTAATCCTTGAGACGCGAGCCGGAAATTATTCTTCATCTCTTCTAGCAACCTGACAGTGAATTTATGATCGAGTGCGTTTTCCGAAGAAGCCGAATGCACGATCAGTACAAAGTTGTGTCCCCTCTCCCGCAATGTGTCGCGAGAGGCCTGAGTTAAGTCGGAATCCTCGATTTTTTGAAGTTCCAATGACATTCCGTGCTCGAGTGGGTAGGATATGGTTTTTTTACTCATACAAACCTCACAGCCTGTTCGGCCGCACGCATGATGGCTTTGGCCTTGTTGACGGTTTCCATGTATTCAGACTGCGGGTCGGAGTCGGCGACCACGCCGCCGCCCGCCTGAACATACAGTTTACCATCCTTGATCAATCCGGTGCGCAGCGTGATGCAGGTATCCATGCTGCCGCCGGCGGAGAAATACCCCACGCATCCGGCATAGAAGCTGCGGCGTTCCGGTTCCAGATCGTCAATAATTTCCATGGCGCGGATTTTGGGCGCGCCGCTGACAGTTCCGGCAGGGAATCCCGCCATCAGCGCATCCATCGCATCAAAGCGCGGATCAATCTCGCCTTCCACGTTCGAGACAATGTGCATCACATGCGAGTACAGCTCGACCTGCATCTGCTCGGTCACTTTCACGCTTCCGGTTTTTGCGATGCGTCCCACATCGTTGCGCCCCAGATCGAGCAGCATCAAATGCTCGGCGATTTCCTTGGGATCAGACAGCAGATCATCAATCAGTGCACGATCTTCCGCTGGCGAGCTTCCGCGTTTGCGCGTGCCCGCAATCGGGCGAATAGTTACTTTGTTATCTCTCAGCCGCACCAGAATTTCGGGACTGGAGCCGATCATCGAGAAATCGCCAAAATGCAGGAAGAACAGAAAAGGCGAGGGGTTCAGGTGGCGGATGGCACGGTAGAGCGAAAAGGGCGGCAGGGTAAATGGCGCTTCAAAACGTTGCGAGGGAACCACCTGAAAAATATCGCCTGCGACAATATGCTCCTTCGCTTTTTCCACCATGGCAAAATAGGTGTCTTTCTTAATGTGCGAGGTAAACGCGATGGGAGTCGGCTCTTTTGAGGTAGCGGTGGCCGACTCGGGAAGCGGGGTTCTAAGCCGGATCGTGATATCCGAAAGCCGCTCATTGGCATTCTGGTAGGCGGTTTTGGCGTCCTGATGCTTAATCTGATCTTTCCACACCGGCGTGACAATAAACACTTCCCCCATGACCGAGTCAAAGATCACCATCACCTGCGGGCGCATGAATACCGCGTCCGGAAGATTGATGGTGTCAGGTTTGGTATCGGGCAGTTTTTCCATGAGCTTCACCATGTCATAGCCCATAAACCCGATAAGACCGGCGGCCATCGGTGGCAGCGGTTCGGGGATACGCAACGTGGATTCGCGCACCAACCTCTTGAGCGCGGCGATGCTGCCCTCCTTGCAGGGCACAAAATCCGCATCCTGCGTAGTGCCTCGGGTGTTGATTTCGGCGCGATTCTTCCGGCAGCGCCAGATCAGATCCGGCATCAGCCCGATAATCGAATACCGCCCGCGCACTTCTCCGCCTTGTACTGATTCGAGTAAGAAACAGGGTTCTCCCTCGCGGTGGAGTTTGAGCATACTGGACACCGGTGTATCGAGATCGGAGATCCATTTTGTCCAGATCAGTTGTGCTTCCCCCCGTGCATATCGCTCAGAGAATGCGGCGAACTCCGGATATACGGGAAAGCGGTTATTCATTCGCGAGATCTTTGGGAAGCCGGTCGGGGTAGAGCTGCACACGGTATTTGTCGCGCAGGTGTGCCATATACTGCATGTAAAGCTCACCCTGATATTGCTGTTCCAGCGAGGAGACAAGCTGATCGCGCTCCGTGGTGGCTTTTTCCAACTCCTGTGCCTGTGGAGGGATCACAGCGCTCACTACGGCAATCATATACCCCCCGTTACCCGCAGGAATAGCGCTGGTTGCCTCGCCCGTTGCAATCGAGAAGACCTGATCCATCAGCGCCGGAGGAAGCGGGTCTTTGAGCGCGCCTACCTGTGTGGCATTACGGTTGATATTGTTAATGCTGTGCAAAGTTGCGTTAAGTCCGGATGCTTTGATTGCGGCGGCAGGGTTTTCATTTTTGAGCGCCTCGGCAAGTGCGATGGATTTTTCGCGTAAAGTAGTTTCTGCGCTTCGCTCTTTCCACGCTTTGATGATTTGCGGTTTCACTTCCGTAAGCGACTTCACGCGCTCGGGTATGATTTTGGTGGTTTGCAGCACAAAATAGGAACCGTCATCCGCCATCGTTACAGGCGACTGGTTGTTTTCATCGGTGGCAAACAGAGTCGCGGTAAAGTTGCTATATGGGGGAAGCCCATCCGCTTTTTTGCCATCGGGCGTCATCCCGTCTTTATTGATGGAAGAGATTGCTTTTACATTCAGCCCTTGCTCTTTAGCGACATTCTCGAGCGAGGCGCCCGCGGCGAGAGAGTCAGTGAGCGTATTCACAGTACGGTAAATACTTTCTTCTGCCGCATGTTGCCTAAGGTCGGTTTCGATGCGGGCTTTCACTTCCTCAAGCGGACGCACCCCTTCAGCAATGATCTTGGTCACGCGAAAGATGTGCCAACCAAAATCACTTTGAATCGGCTTGCTGTATTCATTGATTGCCAACGAGAACACGGTTTCACGCGCCGGTGCAGGGATTTCGTTTTTAGTGCGTTCGCCAAGCGCCAGATCCTTGTTCTGTGGAGCGATGTTGCGAGCTACCTCAGTAAAGGATTTCCCCTGTACCACTGCTTCGTGAGCCTTTTCTGCATCTGCTTGGGTTGCATAAAGCAGTTGCTCAAGGCCGCGTTTTTCAGGATGGCGAAATTCCTCCACCCGCTCCTGATAAGCGCGAGCAATATCTTCCGGCGAAACGGTCACGCTCGAAAGCACACCGGCAAACGGAAGATCAATATACTGGCCGGAACGATATTCGCTTTCGGTGTAAAGATGTTTGGTCTCTTCATACATCGCCTGAATCTCCTGCTCGCTAGGAGTGGGGGGATTCCCAGCGGCGTTGGTAGGTATCAGGATGAGGCTAATATCCCGCGTTTCAAGTGTTTGCGAGAGCTTAGCCGATAGCAGCGCATCCGGAAGCAGGTGTTTGCTTGAAAACGCACCAAGCATTGCATCGGCTTTGAGTTGCAACCGCAGCCCGTCGTAGAATTCCTTTTCGGAAATCTGTGCGTTCTGCAGTGCGCGTTGGAAACTCGTAAGATCAAACCGCCCGTTTTCGTTTTGGAAATTCGGGTTGGTGCGAATCGCATCCTGCAAAGCATCCTCGCCGATTTCAAGACCCAGCGCCTCAGCCTCTTTGGTGATCAGTGTTTTGTCCACTAGACTGCTGAGCGTCTGCTGTCCAAGATTGAGGCTCTTGATGAATTCCGGATTATAATTCCCGCGCATTGCCGCTTTGAGATCGGCAATTTTCCGGTCATACTCCTGCTGAAATTCTCCCCGCGTGATCTTGGTGTTGCCTACCTTTGCCACCGTGGCATCGCGCTGTGCGTGAGTAAAAATATCGCCAATTCCCCACACGGCAAAACTCAACACCAGCAACGCGATCAGGATTTTGACCACCCATCCGCTGGCTTTTTCACGCATCACACTCATCATATGGCAACAAAATCCTATATATATAAGGGGTGTGGGAGCGGTTTACACCAG
>CAZFOM010000095.1:0-7823 GCA_964520155.1 uncultured Rickettsiales bacterium | reverse complement strand
TGCCGATGGCGAGCAGTTCAATATCGGTGAAATTCTCGATATACTGAATCACTTCGCGCAAATGCTGGTCGAGGTAATTGCCGCTATTGACCGAAAGCGTGGAATCATCCACTGGCGCGCCGTCGGAAATCACCATCAGAATTTTGCGTTGCTCGGTGCGTTTCATGAGTCGTTCGCATGCCCACAGGATCGCTTCGCCATCAATATTCTCTTTAAGAATGCCGTCCTTCAGCATCAGCCCGAGATTTTTGCGTGCCTTGCTCCAGCGCGCATCGGCGGCTTTATAAATGATATGCCGCAGGTCATTTAGTCGTCCTGGACTTGCCGGTCTGCCTGCTTCCTGCCAGACTTTGCGGCACTGGCCGCCTTTCCAGTCGCGGGTGGTGAATCCGAGTACCTCCACTTTCACGCCGCAACGCTCCAGTGTTTTTCCTAAAATATCCGCACTCACGGCGGCAACCGAAATCGGGCGGCCACGCATCGAGCCGGAATTATCGAGCAGCAGCGTGACTACCGTATCGCGAAACGGGATATCGGTTTCAGTCTTGTAAAGATACGGGTAATTTGGGTTGATGACCGCATGGCTTAGCCGTGCGGAATTGAGCATCCCTTCTTCTTGTTCATACACCCATTGCCGTGCCTGTTTGGCCATGAGCAGCCGTTGCAGTCGTGCGGTGAAGCGACTCGTAAGCGAGCGCAGGTTCTCGAGTTTCTGATCGAGCAGCATCCGAAGCCGCGTCAATTCATCAGGCGTTGCGAGCGCTTCTGCCATCACCACCTCATCATACGCGCGAGTATAGGCGTGATAACGGGGTGAGTGTTTGAGCGAAGCGAAGTCGGGATAGTTGGGAAGAAAGACAGGTGAGTCCTTGGGGCTTTGGTTGTCGGGCATTTCTTCCACGGCGCCGGTTTCCATGGGTATGAGGCTTGATCCCTGTTGCGTGTCGCTACCATCCGAAGGCGCAAAGGAGGGCATGGTTTGCAATTGCATGGATTCCTTTTGTTGCTCGGCGCGACTTTCGTCTTCCGATTCGGGCATAGGTTCAGACGTTTTTTCCGGCTCGGTGTAGTCTCCGCTTTTTTCAGGAATCATACCCAGGTCTTTGACCAAATCGTTCGACAGCGTGGCAAACAGGGATTGATCGTGAATAGCGCTGGCAAGCTGCCCCAGTTTTGCCGCGCCTTGTTTTTCCGCCCAGCTACGCCAGAGCTGCACCAGATTCTGCATGAAGGCGGGTGGCTTCTGGCCGGTGAATTTCTCGCGCAGCAATAATGCCAGAATATCAGCAACTGGCGGATCGGCACGCTCGGACAGTCCGGTATAGCCCTGTTTCTGGCAATAATCGGTCAGGCGGGTGTCGAGATTATGCGCAACGCCCCTCATGGTTTCGCTGCCAAGCAGCTGAATGCGCATCAGTTCCAGCGCATCAAATACGGCTCCAGCCTTCTGATTTTTAGGTCTTTTTTCACTATGCGTGGCGGGTGTATGATGCCGTAAGGACAGTGCCGCAAGATCCGCCTGACCGCGCAGTAGCCTTATTCCTTGTTTTGTGCTAGATTCCGCTGGCTTTGGCAACATAACCTGCTCGCCGGTGATGAGCCCTTCCGGTGCAGCATTGCCACCAAACTGGACGCGAAGTTTTCTTCGCCCCGAGATTGCCTTCGTCGCTGCTGTAATACGCTGCGTGAAAGGGGTTTCGGAAATTTTAGACGCACGGGGCATAAACACGGCTAACACGAATGATGGAGAAACGTATGATAAAAGCATTCTTACAGGACGAATCCGCAGTGGCAGCGATCGAGTACGGTCTTATCGTAGCGTTGGTGTCTCTCATACTCATCACGAGCCTCACGATTGTGGGGAAGAATCTGTCTGACAATTACCTGCAGGTGGCGCGGCTGATGCAAAGCGTCGTGGATGGCAACAGCAGCAATCCCTGATCACGCGGCATCTTCCAGCAGATCCACATCGAAACAACGCTGATAGTATTCGGCGATGACGGGCTTTTCCGATTCGTCGCATTTATTGAGGAACGTCAGTTTGAACGCGGTATCCACATTGTCAAAAATCCGGCTGTTTTCCGCCCAGTTGATGACGGTGCGCGGCGACATCACGGTAGAAATATCACCCGCCATGAATCCTTCGCGGGTGAGTCCTGCCATGGTCACCATGGATTTGACGAGCGCTTTGCCCTTGGCGTTGCTAAGGGATGGAACTTTCGCAAGGATGATGGCGATCTCATCGTTTACCGGAAGATAGTTCAGGGTGCACACGATATTCCAGCGATCCATCTGCCCCTGGTTGATGAGCTGGGTGCCGTGGTAAAGTCCGGTTGCATCGCCTAGCCCCACAGTATTGGTAGTCGCAAACAGCCGGAAATACGGATTGGGTTCGATCACCTTGTTCTGATCGAGCAGGGTGAGGCGTCCGCTCGATTCCAGCACGCGCTGAATCACGAACATCACATCGGGGCGGGCAGCATCGTATTCGTCAAACACCAGCGCCACGGGGCGTTGCAATGACCACGGTAGCAAGCCTTCTTGAAATTCGGTGACCTGTTTGCCGTCGCGGATGGTGATGATGTCGCGCCCGATCAGATCAATACGGCTGATATGGCTGTCGAGATTGATACGGATGCACGGCCAGTTGAGGCGCGCGGCGATCTGTTCGATATGGGTGGATTTACCGGTGCCATGGTACCCTTGCACAATCACGCGACGATTATGCATGAATCCGGCGAGAATCGCGCGGGTGGTATCAGGGTTGAACTGGTAGGCCTTATCCACCTCCGGCACATATTCATTGGGCTTGGAAAAGGCGGGCACTTTGAAATCCGGTTCCAGTCCGAATGCCTCTTTCGCAGACAGGCTGGAATCGGGTTTTTCCATAAAGGAAGCGGGAGATTTTTCGTGTTTGTTCATGGTGTCGTGTTCGTAAAGCGCTTGAGAAGAAGAGCATAGGCGAGGGTGATTTCCTTGAAATGCTCCTCCGCCTTTTTGCTGCCTTTGTTTACATCAGGATGGTGACGTTTGACCAGTATTTTATACTGTTTGCGGATGCGTGCTTCATCCACCGGCCATTCCAACTCAAAAACCGCGAGCGCCTTTTCCTCTTTTGCTGACAACCCAAGTGTTTTTTTATGTTTCGGAGGGATCTTGCCGCTGTGCATGAACTGGTGCAGTTTTTCTTCGAGCTTGGCTTTAGAGAGAAACGGCTGATCCCCGATGCGCCAGGTCGGGCGGTGTCCGGTGACGGCGTCGCGCATGAAATCCTCGATGGAGGCGGCAGGCATCCCGCGAAAATAATCCCATGCCTGATTATAGGCGCGTACATGTTCGATGCAAAACCAGTAATAATCACGACGGGTGGTGCCAACCTGTTTGGGGGCTCGGTAGAGGCCTTTATCCTTGCACCCGCGCGCATTGCACGCAGGAGCGGTATCGGGATTTTCCCACTGGCCACTATAGGTTATTTTTTTTGGCATGGGGTATTTTTGGCGGAATTCATGGGACGTGCAAGCAAACATGCAACCGGAGCGCATAATTATTTACTTGCTTTTTTTCTGTGCGACGCCAGAGAAGGGAGATGACCACTATGGATATGATGCAGTTACTTCACACACGGCTTTCTGAGCTTGCGCCAGTGCATCTTCATATCGAGGACGATTCCGCACGCCATGCGGGACACGCGGCGATGCAAGGTTCCAAAGGTGGCGTTACGCATGTGTCGATCACCATTACATCACGTCAGTTTGCGGGAAAAACCCCTCTCGAACGTCATCGCATGGTAAACGAAGCGATTGCGGATCTGTTTGCTCTGGGCCTGCACGCGGTGCAGATCACCGCGAAGCTACCGTGAAGGGGGGAGATGGGCGGGTGTGGGGAACTGGAGAACTGAAGAACTGAAGAATTGAAGAATTATTGTCATGCTGAACTCGTTTCAGCATCCATCGCAAACGGAGTTATAGACCTCGAAACAAGTGTAGAGTGACTGCAGTACTCTCTCTCAACATGCACATCCCCAACCCCAATTCCTCAATTCCCCTGTTCTCCAGTTCCTCAATTCTCCAATTCCTCAATTCTCCAATTCCCCACATCCGCCCATCCATCCTCCCCCGCACCTACCGCAACACCGTGCCGTGTTTTTGTGTAAAAAACACTGTATTCGCCAGTTGCTTGAACCAGCGTGAAAACAAGGTGGCTTCCATCACGGCATTTGGGATGCCGATATCCATCAGTTTGCGAAGCGCGTGTTTATAGCCGAATCTTGGATAGAGCGGCGCGAGGATCTTGCTCGGATGCGGTGCGCCGTGTTGTACATGATCAGCGATCGCATATGCCACCAGCGCACCGTAATGCAGTGCGGTGTGAATCCCACCCGCGGTGAGCGGCGAGACCATCCCCGCCGCATCTCCTACCAGTATCACGTTGCCGCGCATGAAGGGTGTTACCACACCACCCACTGGAATGAGCCCACCGCGCCGAGACACGATGCTCGCATCCGTCATATCAAACCAGCGTGTGGCCAGATCCATCATCACGTTGATTTCGGGCTTTGCCGCATCGTTGCACGCGATGCCAATTTGCGTGATACCACCGACGGTCGGAAATGCCCAGCCGATATAGCCACGCGCAAAGGTGCGGTCGAGCAGGCAGTAGAGCGCATCTTCCGAGTGTTGAATACCTCGTACCTCCACTTCCACACCGGTCAGAAAGCGGGTGTTTTTTCCCAGGCCGAACTGATCGGCCACGCGCGAGCGCGCGCCATCCGCACCTACCAGGAATCGCGCATGTAACCGTTCATTAACGACAATTCCTTCTGCGGTTGCTGTTCCGCTATGAAACGGCACGTTGAGTTTGATTTCCACGCCGTGCGCACGTGCATCCTCTGCCATCCATTCCATCAGCGCGGGTGTATCGGTCACATAAAACCTATAGCGATCGCTCGACAGTGATAGCTGTTTCATGCTCGGGGTATAGAGCTTCACCGTAGAAATCCGGTGGATGAGGTGCTCTGGCGCCTTGAGCAGATCATAGGCTTCCTGCACCAGAATGCCGGTCGTATGGATGGAATGCCGCAGGTTCTCCTTGCGCTCAAGCACACAGACATTCATTCCCCGCTGTGCCAGTGTTTTGGCGCAGGTCAGGCCGGCGAAACTCGCACCGGCAATGATCACATCGAATGGTTCCATAACCGGATATACAACACGGTTTGCAAGACGAGTCTATCTTCAAACGGAATGAATACAGTTGCTAAAGTAAAGTGACTACAAAAAAGTGGCCCCTGATGTGTGTCAGGGGCCGAGCCCGCTAAAAACTCGTCACTAGGAAAAAATCCTAGGCCGCGATGGATACCGATGCGCGGGCGCGCTCGAGATCCAGCAGTAATTGTTTGCGCGCAATCCCCCAGCGATAGCCGCCGAGATCGCCGCCGGTGCGCAGCACTCGGTGGCAGGGGATGATGAGCGCCATCGGGTTGGCGCCGCACGCATTGGCAACAGCGCGCACGGCCTTGGGATTACCGACGCGGCGCGCGAGTTCCGCATAGGTGAGGGTGGTACCAAACGGAATTTGGCGAAGTTCCTGCCACACCTGACGTTGCAGTTCGGTGCCTTCGGGAGCAATCACCAGCTCGATGCTGCGCTTGCTGCCAATGATATATTGCAAGATCGCATCACACGCCTTCATCAGATACGCCGATTCGGCCATGACACTGGCATCGGGAAAGTCGCTCAGAAAATCCGCAATCAGGCTGACGCGCTGATCTCCCAGACGTACATGGGTGACAGCTACGCCGGTGCCGGCCACCAGCACTTCACCCACGGGTGAAGAAAAGACGAGATAGGATAACCCCACAAATACTCCCTGTTTTTATATATTTTTATTCTTGTCGTCGTTTTGGTCTAATCTAATAGTCGTTACTTCCCTGTCATACTTGGGCGCCTTGAGACACCTCTTTTTTTGCGCATGATCACGCCGGTACGGCGGACTTTGCTGCCTTGCTTGCCGCTTCTTCGGCGGCTTCTGTTTTTTTATTGAGTTGTTTCCAGATTTCTTCCGCCAGTGCCTTGATCTCAAGTGCTGCGGGATGCGACGGCATCATTTCATTTGCAGTACGTCCCTCCATGAGCGAGGAAGCAAACAGCACGCGATTGCCCAGCGTGGTTTTGGACAGATACGAGAGATCCTTCGAGATGGATTCCGCCATGCGAGAATTCGGCGCCACGCGGTTCATCACAATTTTGACGGGCACTTTTTCTGCCAGTGCCAGCTCGAGCGTTGCCTTCGTTGCCCACAGATCCGTGGGGCTTGGCTGAATCGGGATCAGAATAAAATCGGCATTGCGGATGGCGGTACGCGCTTCGGTCTCCGTATGTGGCGGGCTATCAATGATGATGATATCATGACCGCGCTTGAGACGGCTGATTTCGCTACCGACGCGCCAACCGGACACGCTCGTGAAGGTCATGCCCGTATAGCCCTCACCGAAACGCTGTTCGCGCAGCTTGTGCCATTGGGTGAGGCTGCCCTGCGGATCAATATCCACTACCGCGACGCGCTTGCCGCGCATCGAAAGTGCAACCGCCAGATGTGCGGCCACAGTGGTCTTGCCTGCACCGCCTTTTTGTTGTGCTATCGTAATGACATGCGCCATGATAGATTCCCTCGGTATTGTTTTTATTATCTATATGTTGTGTGTATTGCTATCTGTTCCACTAGATCTTGTCAACCATGTCTGTTTCACTTTTTTCAATTACCGATGAAAATCTGACCCGAGCCGCCACATTTCTGGCGCAAGGAAAGCTCGTGGGAATGCCCACCGAAACCGTCTATGGGCTTGCGGGTGACGCGACGAATGATCGTGCGGTGGCAGATATTTTTGCGGTGAAGGGCAGGCCGGAATTTAATCCGCTCATCTGCCATGTGACAGGTGCCGAGATGGCGCGCAACTATGTGTTGTGGAATGACATGGCACAGCGTTTGTCCGATGCATTCTGGCCTGGGCCGCTCACGATGATATTGTTGCGAACACCCAATTGTCCGGCGTCTTTACTTGCCAGCGCAGGGCTGGATTCATTGGCTGTACGATCAGCCAATCATACGGTCGCAAACCGTTTGATTACCATGCTAGGAAGAGGGGTATGTGCACCCAGTGCAAACCGTTCGGGGCGGGTAAGCCCGACCACCGCCCAGCATGTATCAGACGAGTTTACGAGCGAGCAGATTTCAATGATTTTGGATGGTGGCTCGTGTGCGATCGGGATCGAATCCACCGTGATTCATGTAGGGGATAACAACCCCGTGATTTTACGCGCGGGCAGCATTACGGCTGAAGAAATTTCTGTTTGTTTGAATAGACCGGTGGCCTACGGAAGCGATACGAAAATCCTCTCGCCAGGCCAGTTGGCTTCGCATTACGCGCCCTCCATACCGGTGCGGCTCAACGTCATGGATCCTCGCGCAGATGAGGCATTGCTGAGCTTTGGCAATAAAATTCCAACCGGTGCAAAAACGGTGATGCACCTCAGTAAGCGCGGTGATCTCAAAGAAGCGGCGGCGAACCTGTTTGCGATGATGCGCGCGCTGGATACGAGCGATCACCATGCCATCGCAGTCATGCCCATTCCACAAACGGGTATCGGGATTGCGATCAATGATCGTTTGAAAAGAGCGGCTAATCGTTAGAAGGTTTCGCAGGCAAAGCGGCAAACAGCGGATCCGTGACGCGTGGCGACAGGCAGGAAAGCCACCATAATGGCCAGTATAACCGCCGCGGGAAGGCGATGCGGGAGCGGTTTCTGGCAAGGCCTTTTGCCATACGC
>CAZFOM010000094.1:4185-7833 GCA_964520155.1 uncultured Rickettsiales bacterium | reverse complement strand
CACCACCCCATCGGTTTGTTTCAGCAGTTCTGTTTCAAGGCTGTCCGCTCGTTTGACAGGTGTTTTATACTCGGTAACGCCAAACCCTTCTTGATAAGACTGATTCGCGAGTTTCTGCGCTTCGGCTTTTGCGCGGTAGCTTTTGCCATCTACTACAATTCCAACATGGAAATCTCTTTCATAATCATCCTCCGCTTGACGGCTTGGATCCATTTGAATCCCTACATCTTTGGCCATCGCGCTCCATGCGATCGCCCGTGGGCTATATTTCGTATAAAACTCATCTCCTAGCTGAGCCTCGGTTCTTTTATTCAACTTCCCGGGAGCGACAGGCATATTGTGTGGTATGAGATAGTTATCGATTTCGATAGAACCTGTATCCGGCTTTGGATCGAGGCTGATCCTTCCCTCCACTTCAGAAGACACCATACGCATATTGGCTATTTCGCTACGATCCGGTTGATCTAAGGGTGCTAAAGCCAGTACACATTTTTTGGTCACGCCATAATTTACGGCATGTCCAGAAAGCTGACGACGATGGAATATCGAATCAATTTTTTTCATAAATCCTTGAATACCATGTGAGCCGAGCACGTTGGGACCCGTTTCTACACCTGGAAAAGGTGCCCCCGAAATGATTTTTCCACTAATATCATGGAATTCAGGCTCATTCGCGAGTCCTGGTTCATGAAAATCAAAACCCGAATCCTCGGCTAAAATGAATGCCTGGCTTCGCTTAATCCCCAAATGTTTTAACCGATCAATGCGTGTTTCATCCGGCATATTATTCCACGCATTGAAAGCCGCTTGCATTTTATCTTCTACGTTTCCTTCGTACGTTTTCTTTTCTTCGGGTGCACTTTTATAGGTATCCACCAGCTCAAAAATAGAACGAATTTTGACATTCACACCTTTGGCTTTGTAAATGCGTTCCAACTCATCGAATTTTTTCATGGTACCAGTTGCAACGAAGATGGTAGCGCCATCAGGAACCAGTGGTGGGCTTCGAAATTGTTCTTTTGGTTCTTTCAACAAGGGTGCAAGGGCTTTTGCAAAAGCCGTGGTTTGGTCTCGATTTCGAGTCACATAAATCCCGAAATGCTCTTCCAGTGCCTTAAAATCCACAAAGCCCCGTTTTTTATACGGGTCACGCGCTTCATGATTCATGTGTTTATCTGCAATTTTTAGACCCACTAGTAGCGAATCCCAGAACCCTTGATCGTTATTTGACATGAAGGGAGACTCGATTATTAACGGGTGATCGAGCATTCTGCCTTTGAGCTTGCACTCAACAAGATGCGTCCAGTCTCTTGCGGCTGCGATATTTCCCGGTATCGCAACCGTCATATTGGAAGAAGCGATTTGTCTATCAATCTCTTCCAGCGCAAGATGTGCATTACCGTCCCCGGCAATACGCGGGTATGTAACGCCTACTTCTTTAAGGCTTTTTAGTCGTTTTTCTTTTTCTTCTATATAGGCCGCAGGAACCGGATTAAATCCCAGCTTTCTGTCTGGTTCTTTTTCGATATAATACGCCTTTGCTTCCTCTGGGAGATAGCCGGTTTCACTCATGATGGAACACGTTTCGCGTACAAAATGATTTCCGTCCATTCCGGGTACCATGACAGACTGGTTACTGCTGAGATTAGGGCGGGCACCTTTCACCATAGAACCGAAAGTTTGCGTATAGTAAATGGCTCTGTTCAATGCTTTTTCACGCAACGGCCTTGGCGTTTCAGGAGTTTTGCCAGGTTCGGGCAGATTTCCCGGCACAAATTGCTGATCAATGTAATATTCTACCATACTCAATGTCTCACGGGTTGTGATGTTTCGGGGAGGTATTTGGAACTAATAAAGGCGTAGGGAAGCAGACTTCGGGTGCTAAAGCGTTTCACATCCGCTTCGGGATTAAAATGCGTTCCGTCATTGGGAACGAAAATATGGATGTTCGGCCCCTGTTCACTATCAATCGTATCACCCAGCAATCCCGTGACGGTTTCGCCTGCGTGAATACCCTTAGGACGGGTTTTGAAGATTCGATCCCGCGTATCGCCATCGGGCATCGCTAATTCAACATTTGCCGCCGGTGTTTTTTCCCACTGCTCCATCAGCGCAGGCATTTTTTCAAAATCGAATGCCATGATGAATACATCGGTGATCACCGTACGCGGATCCAGACTCACGGCCTGCGATATCGCTTGCAGTTCAGCGCCTGGTGTTCCTAGTGTCTTGTTATTGTCCACGGATATGCCGACACGGTAGTGCCCATCTTTGGTTCGCACGACAGCTACTTTCGCTGATTTCAGTTCCTTGTGCGAACGTTGCCAGGCATTGCGCATCGTTTCGAGCATAACCGAATTGATTCTTCGCATCGTTTCTTCCGGTGATAACTGCTGGCTCTGCTCAAGATCAATGATTGCATTCGAAAGCATCGCCTGATTGATACTCTTCCAGCTATCTTCGTCATTCATGTACTGCCAGGCCTGTTTCACAGCCTGTTTGAGCGTTCCATCGGCATCAGAAAGAAAAAGACTTACATTCGGTAGCAGTTCTTCAATCGTGCGGGTCAACACTTGATTGGGTTTTAGCTTCTCAAACGATGTTCCGTTATTGGGAATGAGCTTCCATTCACCATCGTTGAGTGGCAACATATGTACTCTCGTATGGCCATTCATACGAACACGCTGATTCCATATCACATCCAGACAGCTTCCGCATGGTGCCACACGCTTGCCCAGATCGCTTGGAACAATACGAATGCCGGATTCAAATTCCCCGCGCCCGCCCATGAACCATACATCGGTGATTTCGGAATCAATCGATTCACGTCCCACTGCTTCCGTGATAGCGTTCGCTTCGGCGCAATTCCTTACGATTTTGGAGTTTGGTAAATGAATATTCGCTTGCAGGAAATATCTTCCTTCACGTGTTCTCACCAGTGCGGCGCCGTGAAACATCTTTCCACCGCGCTCATGATCCCACGCTTTATCGCGTTGTTTAGCAATAAGCTGATTCACCACACTCAGGAATCTCTCGGGATTCGTTTTAACTGCTTTTGGAAATAATACCTCCACCTCACCATCAAAAGAGTGGTAAGTTTGAGGGCGTTCTGGATCAATGCGAATCTGAACCATGCGATGAGGAATAAAGCGCTGTTTTTACGCCTTTACCCTAGCACAGCTTGGTTAAGGAATGATTTCAGTATCCCTTAAAAAAGGTTAATATAAATCTATCAACTTTCTGTATTTATTGCGTTTTTAATTTACGCCGCGTCGCCAGATGGCGGATCAGGACGTAAAACACAGGGGTCATGAACAGGCCGAAAAAGGTCACGCCGAGCATGCCGAAAAACACCGCGATGCCCATGGCATGACGCATTTCGGCTCCGGCGCCGGTGGCAAGCACGAGCGGCACCACCCCCATGATGAACGCGAAGGAGGTCATGAGGATTGGACGCAGACGCATGCGGCTCGCTTCGATCGCCGCATCAATATAGTGCTTACCGCGCATCTCGAGTTCGCGCGCAAATTCGACAATCAGAATCGCGTTCTTACATGCAAGCCCCACCAGCACAATGAATCCTATTTGCGTGAAGATATTGTTGTCTCCTCCGGTGAAATAGACACCCGCAATCGCAGAGAGCAATCC
>CAZFOM010000094.1:0-4175 GCA_964520155.1 uncultured Rickettsiales bacterium | reverse complement strand
CGATCAGAATCACCGCAAGCGGCAGCGAAAGGCTTTCATATTGTGCGGCAAGTACGAGGAACACGAGCAGCACGCACAGCGGAAACACATAGAGCGCCGTGTTGCCGGATAAAATCTGCTGATACGTCAACTCCGTCCATGAGAACGTCATGCCGTTAGGCAGCGTCTCATTGAGGATTTGGGTGATCGCTTCTTGCGCTTGCCCCGACGAATAGCCCATCGCCGGTGCGCCGTTGATCTCGGCGGTACGATACGCATTATATCGCTGAGCGCGATCCGGCCCGTAGCTCTGGCTTACCGACACGACAGCACCGAGTGGCACCATTTCACCGTTCTGGTTACGCACCTTAAGCTGCGAAATATCTTCTGCATGGGAGCGGAATTCTTTGTCCGCCTGTGCCATCACGCGGAAGGTGCGGCCGAACTTGTTAAAGTCATTCACATAGAGTGAACCAAGATAGATCTGCATCGTGTCATAGACATCGGTCACACGCAGACCCATCTGTTTCGCTTTCGTGCGATCGAGATCCGCATAGAGCTGCGGCACGTTGATCTGGTAGCCCGAAAACACGTTGGAGAGGACCGGATTCTGCCACGCTTTCATCTGCACTTCCTGCACGACTTTATAGAGTTCCTCATAGCCCAGATCGCCGCGATCTTCGATCTGGAGTTTGAAGCCGCCAATCGTACCAAGCCCCATCACCGGCGGCGGTGGAAATACCGCCACATACGCATCTTTGATCACACCAAATTGCTGGTTCAGCGTTTCGGCAATCGCAAAGCCCGACATATCGGCTGGTTCGCGTTTCTCAAATCCTTTGAGCGATGCAAACACGATACCGGCGTTCGAGCTGTTGGTGAAACCGTTGATGGAAAGCCCCGGGAACGATACCGCCGAGTGTACACCTGGGTGTTTCATCATAATATCCGACATTTCGCGCATGACCTTGTCCGTGCGCTCGATCGAAGCACCGTCCGGCAACTGCGCGAAGGCGACCAGATATTGCTTATCCTGTGCAGGAACGAATCCACCTGGAGTAAGATTGAAGAGTAATCCGGTCACCGCAATCAAGATGAGATACACCACAAATACACTGCCGCGGCGACGCATGGCTCCCGCAACCTGCCGCGAATACGCATCGGATGAGCGCGTGAAGAAGCGGTTGAAACGGTCAAAGAAGCCTTGGAGATATTTGCGCATGAATAGCGCAAATTTATCTTTCGGTTCGTCATGTCCTTGCAGGAGAATCGAGCACAGTGCCGGACTGAGCGTGAGAGAGTTAAACGCCGAGATCACGGTCGAGATCGCAATAGTGAGCGCGAATTGTTGATAGAATTGTCCAGTCAAACCGCTGATGAAGGCAATCGGAATGAACACGGCACAGAGCGTGAGCGCAATCGCAATGATCGGGCCACTCACCTCTTCCATGGCCTTGTAGGTCGCCTCGCGCGGTTTCAGTCCGTTTTCGATATTGCGTTCGACATTTTCCACCACCACGATCGCGTCGTCCACGACGATACCGATCGCGAGCACCAGCCCGAACAGCGACAGCGCATTAATCGAAAACCCGAACAGATGCAAAAACGCAAACGTTCCAACAATCGAAACCGGCACTGCCAAGAGCGGAATAATGGACGCACGCCAAGTCTGGAGGAACAAAATAACCACCAGCACGACGAGCGCCACTGCTTCAAGCAGGGTGGTGATCACCGCTTTAATCGAACCACGCACGAAGACGGTGGGATCATAGACGATGCTGTAATCCACCCCTTCCGGAAAATCTTTTTTAAGCCGCTCCATCTCGGCGCGCACATCATTCGATATTTGAATCGCGTTCGAGCCTGGCATCTGGAAAATCGGAATCGCAACCGCCGGCTTGTTATCAAGCAAGGAGCGCAGCGCATATTCCGCTGCACCGAGTTCCACTCTTGCCACGTCTTTAAGCTGCGTGATGGCACCATCCGCATCGGATTTGAGGATGATATTTTCAAATTCTTCTTCGGTCGAAAGTCGCCCCGACGTATTGATCGAGAACTGCACTTCGACATCGGGAGTGGCGGGTTCGGCACCAATCTGACCAGCGGCGACCTGCACATTCTGCTCGCGGATGGCATTAATCACATCCATCGCGCTCATGCCACGTTCAGCCACTTTCTTTGGATTCAGCCACACGCGCATCGCATAATCACCCGAACCATAGAGCTGCACCTGACCGATACCCGGCAAACGCGCAAGCTGGTCTTTCACATTCAGCAGCGCAAAGTTACGCAAATAGAGCATGTCATAGCGCTCATCCGGCGACATCAAATGCACCACCATCGTAAGATTTGGCGAGCTTTTGATGGTGGTTACCCCGAGCTGGCGCACCACATCCGGCAGGCGCGGCAAAGCCTGCGACACGCGGTTCTGCACGAGTTGTTGCGCTTTATCGGGATCGGTACCGAGCTTGAACGTGACCGTAATCCCCATCATCCCGTCGGCAGTGGATTGCGAGGACATATAGAGCATGTTCTCGACCCCGTTGATCTGCTCCTCGAGCGGAGCGGCCACGGTTTCGGCGATCACTTTCGGATTCGCACCCGGAAACTGTGCAGACACCAATACCGAAGGCGGCACGACTTCGGGATATTCCGAGACTGGTAATAGCGGAATTGCAATTACTCCACCCAGAAAGATCAATATCGAAAGAACACTCGCGAAGATCGGGCGATCAACGAAAAAATTAGAGACATGCAGCATAGGAATCTCTGCTTATGGCGTCGCGGGTGCAGCGGCGGGCGGCGCAGGCGGTGGCGCTTCGCGCGGATCCATTGGCACCATCTCCGGCGTCACACCATCACCCGGGCGCACACGCTGAAGACCACTGACAATGATACGGTCACCGTCTTTGAGACCATTATTCACAATGCGCATCCCGTCCGAAAGCCCCCCCAGCTCGACCGGCTGATATTCCACCTTGTTCTCGGCATTCACTTTCAGCACAAATTTTTTGTCCTGATCGGTACCTACCGCACGATCCGTGATCAGAATCGCTTCTTCCGACAATGCACTGCCCATGCGAACGCTTGCAAACATCCCCGGGATCAGCTTGCCTTCTTTATTCGCAAGTTGAGCGCGGACGCGGATTGTTCCGGAGTCGGTATTAATCTGATTATCAAAAGAACTGACGGTTCCTTCAAACCCTGCATCCGTATTTCCGGTCACACCCACCACCACCGGCACCTGTTTCAGATTCTGCACGCCGATTTTATTCACCAGCGCGAGGAACGTGCGTTCATCCGCCTCGAAGTCCACATAGATCGGATCCTGTGACACAATACGCGTAAGCGATGGTGCGCCCATCGCAGTTTCTACCAGATTTCCGAGCGTAATTTCGGCGCGGCTGATGCGACCAGCAATCGGTGATTTGATCTGGGTATAGCCCAAATTGAGTTCCGCGACTTCTTTTGCAGCCTGCGCGGATTTCACATTAGCATCCGCGACTCGTGAACGGGCTAAGCGATTATCGTAATCACTTTTGGTCACCACTTTATCTTTCACGAGTTTGGCAGCACGCTCCAGTTCCACTTTGGCAAAACGCGCATCGTTCTGTGCGGAGGCAAGCGCTGCTTCCGCTTGACGAAGGGCGGCTTCATAGGGCTTGGGATCAATGGTGAATAGGAGCTGATCTTTTGTAACTACATCCCCGTCCTTGAAGTGAATGGCATCAATCGTGCCCGACACACGCGGCTTGATTTCGACACTATCCACCGCCACAAACCGGCCAGAAAAATTCTGCCACAGCGTGACTTTCTTTTTTTCAACCTTGGCGACACTCACCGGCATCCCACCCATCATCTGCTGCGGTGCGCCGGCATGTTTCTGCCAGTAGCCATAGGCAAAGTAGCCACCTGTCACGATGAGAAGGAGAATAAAGATCGTTTTGAATTTCATAGGAGAGACTCTGAGTATTTTGTCGTTTAATTTTATAATTTCTGGTGAGCGAAAACGATAAGTTTTGAGAACCGCAGCGCAAATGTACGTTTGGTACATGCGCAGCGGAAGCGAAAAAACTTTTCGTTTGCAGCCACTAGAAATTATAAAGGTGAATGACTAAACAGCCCGCGCATCATATAGACCGTTCAGTAAAGCGCAACATTCGCATTGCATTGCACTAGACCAATATATTGTGCAT
>CAZFOM010000093.1:0-7887 GCA_964520155.1 uncultured Rickettsiales bacterium | reverse complement strand
CCCTGAAACACATCGAACACCGATGTGCGCGTGATGAGGGTTTTCTCTACCGCCTGTATAGCGTACAGTAAAGGTGCGACCTCGTCATATGCGTTCATGACAAACGCAAAATCGCGCTCCACTGCCTGAAAATTCGAGGCATTCAGCAAGGGCTTCGCTTTACTCGCTTTAGGTTTGGGGGTGGGGATTGCTTCGAGAAATATCTCGCACGCAACAACCGTACCCGAAATATCCATCTGCTGTAACACGCTTGGGTGCAATTCACCGAAATAGCCAAGTACCATTTTTCCACCCAGAGAAAGGCGACCTGCGCGTTTAGGATGATAGTATGAAGGTACCTCGCGATCCAGTTGCGCTTTTTCGGGATTGACGCCGAGTGCGTCGAGCACGGCAAACAGCTCCGCCTTGGTATCCAACGCATCCACATTGCGCGCAGGCTGATAAGGATTGCGTGCCACGGCCTGACCACTTTGAATGACAGTTGCTATAATCTTCTGGCCTTCGGGAGTGGTGTCATGGAACCCCGCACCAACTTCAAACAGGGCGAGATCCGAAAAACCGCGATCCGCATTCTTTTTGACCGCCTGCAACAGATTCGGCAGCAGGCAAGGGCGCATGATATCGAGATCGGAGGCAATCGGGTTGAGCAGTTTCAGTTGTTCGCGCGTTTCGGCAAACAGTGCTGCCTGTTTGCTTGAGGTGAATGCCCAGCTTATCACTTCCGTGAGCCCGCGTGAAGCGAGCAGGCGTCGGGTGGTATGCTGGCGTTTCTGCAGGGGATTCAAAAGCGCGCTTTGGCTTTCAACCTGTGGCAACGGAGTCGAGGGAAGGCTCGCATATCCCTTGATGCGCGCGATTTCTTCCACCAGATCGGCGCTGCCTTCGATATCCGGACGGAACGAGGGCGGCACGACATTCCAGATCGCATCTCCCGCAATATGGAATCCAAGCGATTCGAGGATCGCAAGCGACTCCTCAGGCGTTATCTGCATTCCTGTTAAGCGCGTGACATGAGATGGATTGAACGCAATCGTTTTGGGTGTGTAGGGTGATTTTCCAGCACTTGTGAGTGCGCTTGCCGTGCCTCCGCACAGATCGGTAATCACACTTGCGGCAAGGGTGGTTGCATCTTCCAGAAACGCCGTATCCACCCCGCGCTCGAAACGATAACGCGCATCTGATGCAAGACTCAGTTTTCGGCCGGTTTCCATGATGGTAGATGGGTTGAACAGCGCGCATTCGAGAAACACATCGGTCGTGGTTTCATCCACACCCGTAGAGGTGCCACCGATAATGCCGCCCAAGCCAATCGTGCCCGAATCATCGGCAATCGCGATCATATGTTCATCAAGCGTGTAAGTTTTATCATTGAGTGCGGAAAGGCTTTCGCCATTCTTCGCCTTAGTGACACGGATATTGCCTTTGAGTTTCTTGACATCATACACATGCAGGGGTCGCCCCAGATCCATCGTGAAGAAATTGGTGATGTCCACCAGCAGGGAGATCGGACGCATACCAATGGATTTCAGCTTGCGCTGTAGCCATTCAGGGGATGCAGTGTTTCTTACTCCTGTGATCGTGCAACCCACGAACTGCGGGCAGGCACGGGTGTCATCAATGGTTACGGTAATTTTGGAAGGTGACGTGCCACGATGTGTGGGGATGGAGAGCGGTTTGAGGGAGCCGAGCCCTGCGGCAGCCAGATCCCGCGCGATGCCCCGCACACCCAGACAATCCGAACGGTTGGGGGTGATCGCAATTTCGATCAGCGGATCATCCAGCCCCAGCACCGGTACGATGGATTCCCCGATCGGTGCATGGGATGGCAGCTCAACAATTCCATCACTCGACGCATCGAGCAACAACTCCTCCGCGGAACACAGCATCCCGTTACTGTCCACCCCGCGAATTTTTGTTTTCTTAAGCACCATGCCACTGTTTGGGATGGCCACTCCTTCGCGGGCGAGAATGACTTTGATGCCTGCACGGGCATTGGCTGCGCCGCATACGATCTGGCGGATTTCTTTGCCGTCATCGACGGTGCACACACGCAGCTTGTCGGCATTCGGATGCGGTGACGCTTCCTTGATGTAGGCGACCGTAAAAGGAGCGAGGGTCTTTGCCGGATCGGTGACCTGCTCGACCTCAAGTCCGATAGCGGTAAGTGCCGTGGTGATTTCCTCTAGACCAGCAGCGGTATCGAGATGATCTTTGAGCCAACTGAGTGTGAATTTCATGGTTCGTATACTTCGCTTCTGTGCGCGATTCGCGTGATGGTTACGGTGGATTTCGAGTCGTCAATGATATAGATGATGCGGTAATTGCCTATACGAATCCGCCATTGATCGCTGAATCCTTGCAGTTTTTTGCAACCACTTGGTCTAGGGTTCTTTGCAAGAGGCATAACTTTACTGTCGATCCGGCGGAACGTACTGAACTCGAGTGCGTCCATTTCCTTCTGTGCGGTACGCGTAAAATATAAGGAATATCGCACGATTACTTTTTAGCTTTAAGACGTTTGGCGCGATATTCCTCATAGGACATCTTTTTTTCGTTACGCCTGGATTCGGACACCAGCCCATCCCAGATATCCTCTAGCAGGGCTTTGTGTTTTTTTAAGTCGAACTGAACGGCGACCCGCCGACCTTTTTCATCTGTTACGAATTGAATTCCTGTCATAATGACTCCTTCATCTTTTCCAACTATAACAAATCTCTAAAGCGGCGCAAACCCGTAATGCTCCAGCCAGCGGGCATCGGATTCAAAGAAGGTACGCAGATCGGGGATGCCATATTTGAGCATCGCAAACCGCTCGACCCCAAGGCCAAAGGCGAATCCTTGCCATTCGTTCGGATCAATACCGCAGTTTTTGAGTACGTTCGGGTGGATCATCCCGCAGCCCATGACTTCGAGAAAGTCTTTCCCTTTTCCTATCTTGAGTTCACCGTTTTCGCGCGAACAACCGATATCCACCTCTGCTGACGGTTCCGTGAACGGGAAGAAGCTCGGACGGAAACGCACCGGTACATCTTTTACTTCAAAGAAGCTGGTCACCAGATGCTTGATCACCCCTTTGAGATGCCCCATATGGATGCCCTTATCGACGACGAATCCTTCGATCTGATGAAACATCGGGGTATGCGTCATATCCGAATCGCAGCGGAAGGTTTTTCCAGGTGCGATGAAACGAAACGGTGGTTTGCCGTTTTTCATGGTGCGGATCTGCACAGGGGAGGTGTGGGTGCGAAGGAGCATACGATTAGTGCTCCCCCCTTGAGGGGGAGCGGACGAAGCCTCGGCTGAGTCGTGGGGGGTAGTAGAAGTTTTTAATACCCCTCCCGACTCGCGAGTGCTCGTCTGCCCTCCCTCAAGGGGAGGACGTAAAAAAAACGTATCATGCATATCCCGCGCGGGGTGGTGTGCGGGGAAGTTCAGCGCTTCGAAGTTATAGTAATCGCTTTCGATCTCGGGGCCTTCGGCCACCTGAAATCCAAGCTGTGCGAAGATCGTCGTGATTTCTTCAATCACCTGCGTGATCGGGTGAATGCAGCCGCTGCGGGCGGGGCGCACGGGCTGCGTGATGTCGATCCATTCCTGCTCAAGCCTGCCGGCAATCGCTGATTGTTCCAGCACCGCCTTGCGTGTGTCTATCGCTTGTGTGATTGAGTCTTTGACTTGATTGACCGCAGCGCCAAACGATTTACGTTCTTCCGGTGCCATGCTGCCGAGCGTTTTCATCAGCTCGGTGACTTTCCCTTTTTTACCGAGATACGCGACGCGTAGTTCTTCGAGCGCTGGGAGGGTGGAAGCGGCTTGAATGGCAGCGAGGGATTCGGATTGAAGTTCTTTGAGATCAATCATGTGTTGTTTCTCTAATATCCTCCCCCTGCTTGCGGGGGGAGTTAGAGGGGGGATGGTAGAAATGGGTTCAAGCTCACCCCCACCGCTTCGCTATGGATTTTGCAGAGGCAAAATCCGAGCTTCGCTGCCTCCCCCGCAAGCGAGGGAGGAGCAAAATAGGGTTTTTACGCCGCCTTGATATGCGCTTTTGCCTGTTCCACCACGGCTTTGAAAGCATCGGGCTGGTGAACGGCCATATCGGCAAGCACTTTGCGATCCAGCGTGATGTTCGCTTTGATCAGCGCGTTGATGAACTGGGAATACACCAGACCATGCTCACGGACGCCGGCGTTGATACGCTGGATCCAGAGCGCGCGGAAGGTACGCTTCTTGTTGCGACGGTCACGGTATGCATAGCGCAGACCTTTTTCGACCTTCTCGACGGCGACGCGGAAGCAGTTCTTGGAACGGCCGCGATAGCCTTTGGCGAGTTTGAGCACTTTTTTATGACGGGCATGTGCGGTAACCCCACGTTTGACGTGTGCCATGAGTGTTCTCCTTTATTTGGAACCGTAGGGCATCCAGTTCTTGACGAACTGTGCATCCACTTCGTTCATGATGGTGGTGCCGCGCGCATCGCGAATGAAGCGCTTGCTGCGCTTACGCATACCGTGGCGTTTGCCTGCCTGCGACATGCGGATTTTGCCGGTCGCAGTAAAGGAGAAGCGCTTTTTGGCGCCTGATTTGGTCTTCATTTTTGGCATATTTCGCTCCATAAAGAGATACAAAACACCACCGAATCAAGGCAATGCCTCGCCCGTCCGGTGAAAAGGGAGTCTCGTATATAATCAGCAGTTTGTTTAATCAAGCGAAATCGGAACTGGCAAACCCGAAAAATCGGTCGTATGATTGTCGTGTTTCTATTGAAAGCTGACTAATTTAGTCATATATTTACGTCATAAGTGCTCGGCAAAAACCAGAGCCTTTGAAATATAACCATTTTTATGGAGATTCTATGAATATGTTTGAACAACATCAGGCGCAGATGCAGACGCAAACCGCCTCCTACGATGTTGGTCTGCGCCAGTTTATGCTCGGCGTGTATAACTATATGACCGGCGCACTGGTTCTTACCGGTATCGTAGCGTGGCTTGCCGCCAACTCACCTCCGGTCATGTCTATGCTCTATGTCATGAACGGCGATATGATCGCAGGCATGAAACCGCTGGGATGGGTAGTGGCGCTCGCACCGCTGGGCATTGCGCTCATGTTCGGTTTTGCGATTGAGCGCATCAGCACTTCGACGGCGCAGCTCATCTTCTGGGGCTTTGCCGCGCTGATGGGATTGTCGCTTGCTTCGCTCTTCTTCGTCTATACCGGCGCAAGCATCACGCGCGTGTTCTTCATCACCGCGATCGTGTTCGGTTCCATGAGCCTGTATGGCTACACCACCAAGCGGGATCTCACGAGCATGGGTTCGTTCCTGATCATGGGTGTGTGGGGTATCCTGATCGCCTCGCTCGTCAATATCTTCCTGCAAAGCTCGGCTTTGTACTGGACGGTGTCGGTGCTGGGCGTACTGATCTTCACAGGTCTTATCGCGTATGACACGCAGCGCCTCAAAGCGATCTATTATCAGGTCGCGGGCTCTGCCGAAGCCGCAGCCAAAGCCTCGATCATGGGTGCTTTGAGCCTGTATCTAGACTTCATCAACCTCTTTGTGATGCTGCTTCGCTTCTTAGGCGAGCGCCGCTAGAACGTTTCTCATTTCGTCGTGCGCGTCGTTATCCTTTGGTCTCGGCGTGCTCATGTACTTCATTTTTACACTGCGCGCGCCTCGCCTTGGCTGCCTAGCGCACGATGAAAGCAAAAACGCTCTAGTAAAGTTGATTGACCCAAACAAAAAGCCCGACAGCAATGTCGGGCTTTTTTTATGCAAAGTATGCAATGCCTTCGTATAAAAAGGCGCCGTTGTAATTGTTCATGACATAATCGCGCTCGGCTTCACTGGCGGTATAGAAGTGGCCATTTGTCGTCGTGTTATAGAACCGGTACACTTCTTCCTGCGGGCCGTTATCGACTGGACTGACATAAAAACTGATGCCTTCGTAGATGAAAGCACCGCCATAATTCTTCTCCACCATCGCTTTTTCTGCTGCGTTGGCCGTGTAGAAATGTCCGCCATTTGTCGAATTGTAGAACCTATATAGCGGGGTCAACCCTGCTTTTGCTGTCGCGGAAGCATACATAGCAGCACCCTCGAACGTGAATGTGTCAAAGTAATTGATGGCCACATATTCCGCTTCATCGGCATTGGAGGTGAAAAAATGCCCATTTGCTTTGGAATTATAAAACCTGAAAATGGGAGAATTCCCCAGGTAGTTTTTATCATCCTCGATACCGTTTACGAGGATCAGTGCGGCGAGATCAAAATTCGTGAAGTCGGCTCCCTCATGCCCATATGCCATAATCGACTGAGTCTGGTTGATAGAATCGTCATAAGGCCCGACACCCTCATTAAATGGATGTTTGAGTCCGAGTGCGTGTCCAAACTCATGCGCGGCCACCCTCAGATAGTAATCATAGTATTCTATTCCGTACGTTTGCGCGTATTGATATACTTCTTCTGTGTCTATTCCGATATCAAAGTATCCATTGTACAGGTTGCCATCGATGATGTCGCAATCGCCCTGTTCATTTTCCCCGAGCTCTACGCTGAATGCAGACACATCAGCAACATACCATGAACTGTTGTAATAAAAGTCCTTGTCGATCAGCGGATCAATGTAATTGGTGATATATCGCCATATCGCCTTTTCCATATAGTCCAGTGAACTATCAAGATAGACATCGACTCGTTCAGAATAACCATTCGCAGGTTGCCACGGCGCATCAAGCACTCTTGGATCCAAAGACATATTACCCTCCATTGCTTTAATTTTGACGCAGTATAGAGCCTTCAACCGCTGGTGGAAATGACTTTGGTCAATTAACTATTGACGAGACAGTCAATTCAGCCTTTGTTGAAGGAATGCAAACACACACGGTTATATCCTCGATCAACTGGCTGGGCATGTGGACGCTTTACCGCCGTGAGGTGTGGCGCTACATGAAGGTCTGGAACCAGACGCTGATTGCGCCGGTGGTGACGACGTTGTTGTTTCTGGCGATCCTGATTCTCGCGATGGGCGGCGAAACCCGCATCGTCGAAGGTGTGAAGTTCGATTTGTTTTTGGCTCCTGGGCTTATCATGATGGCGATCGTGCAGAATGCGTTTGCAAACACCTCTTCCTCTCTCATGCTCATGAAAATTCAGGGCGTGATTATTGATATCCTGATGCCGCCGCTCAAAGGCGCTGAGATCACGATCAGCATGGTGATGGGCGGGGTGACGCGCGGGATCATGGTCGGGCTGGTGGTCGCCGCCTCGATCTGGGTGTTTGTCCCGTTTGAGGTGCAGCACTGGGGCTATGCCGTTTTCCATGTGATTGCCGCCAGCATGATGCTTGCGTTTCTGGGCATGATCACCGGCATTTATTCCCAGACGTTTGATCATTTATCCGCGATCACCAACTATATCATTACTCCTCTGTCGTTCCTCTCAGGCACGTTTTATTCCATCCGCAATCTGCCGGAATTCTGGCAGATGGTATGCCATTTCAACCCGTTCTTTTACATGATCGACGGGATCCGGTATGCGCTGACGGGTATATCGGACGGCTCGTATCATATCGGCGTGTATGTGATGATCGGTTGCAATCTGGTGCTGTGGATCCTCACGCAGCATCTCATCACCCGAGGATACAGGATTCGTAGCTGATGGAAGCCGATCTCATTGTCAGTTTTCTAACACTCAGTGCACTTGAGATTATCTTAGGCATTGATAACCTGATCTTCATCGCGCTGGTGGTGGGGCATTTGCCCGTGCAGTATCGCCGCAAAGCGCAGTTCATCGGGATTTCGCTGGCGCTCATCATCCGCACGGTGATGTTGTTTGGCGCCACCTGGATTGCGACGCTCACTGAACCGCTGTTTTATGTGATGGAT
>CAZFOM010000092.1:388-7898 GCA_964520155.1 uncultured Rickettsiales bacterium | reverse complement strand
GAATACCGCTTTACCAAGCCCAAAGGCAAGAAAGCGAAACTCACGGTGGATACCAGAACCACCGACGGTAAGGGGATGCAGATTGATTCCATTCTGCTTACCGGCGATGGGATCAGCATGAAAGGCAATGCGCAATTGGCGTCTGATGGAAAGACACCGGCGCGACTGGAAGCCTCCGAGCTGAAACTGGGGCGTAACGATGTGTCTTTAATCTACGAAAAGCGGCCTGTCGGATTTGAAGTAAAAATTCGAGGAAATGCCTTTGATGCCGTACCGTTCATGGATGACGGGCAGGGAGACAGCGATCTGTCCACCGAGCAGTTGCGCTTTGTCTCCGTGGATATGGATGTAGCTAAAGTGTATCTCAAGAATGAGCGCATCCTTGAAAAAGTTATCGCCCGCATCGAATGCGAACAATCCTGCAAGACTGCTGACATCAAAGGGCAATACGCCGCAGGAAAATCCTTTACCTACCGTTTGCGACCGGATGGCAGTAAGCGTCTATTGTCGATGCAAGCGCAGGATGCAGGCGAGTTTTTGCGCGTGTTTGGTATCGTAGATACCATCAGTGGAGGCGAACTCAAAATCGAAGGTGCCTTTAATGATGCGCTGCCTTCAAAGCCATTAACCGGCACCCTCACGATCTCCGAGCATTCGCTCAAGGATGCGCCGGTACTGACGAAGATTCTTACGATTGCATCGCTCACCGGCATTCTGGATTCCCTTTCGGGCAAGGGAATCACGTTCACCAGGCTATCTGCACCATTCACCCTGTCCAATGACGTGCTGACGCTGAAAGATGCGAAGTCTCACGGCTCTTCGATCGGTATAACGGCAAGCGGCACGATCGCGTTGAAAAACACCGCGCTCGATCTCGAGGGAACCATTGTGCCCGCATATGCGGTCAATACGCTGCTCGGTAATATCCCCGTGATCGGCGCTATCGCTGGCGGAAAAGACAGTGGCCTGATTGCCATGAATTACTCGGTGAAAGGCCCAGTCAATGATCCTGAGGTGATGGTCAATCCCCTCTCGGTGCTAACGCCTGGCTTTCTTCGCAACATATTCGATATTTTCGACAAACCTGCTCCCAAGAATCTCGAGGCGCTTGCCGAAGCAAAATCCGTGAAAGCCAAAAAAGAAGAGAAGAAAGAAGAAGAGAAGAAAGAGGGGAAGATCGAAGAAAAAAAACAGGAGACCGATACAAAGCCTTCCGTGAATCTTGATGCTGCTGCTAGTAAACCAGCAAAAGGGGAGGGGAGCACCACCAAAACCCCGTCGCCGGTCATGATCATCGAAAAAGAGACACTGACGCCGGAAGTGCTCGAGAAGAAAGAAGAGTAGGGGCAATACAAGATATACTACAATCTTGTCATGCCGCACCTGTTGCGGCATCCAGAAGACTAGACCCCGCAACAAAAGTGCGGGGTGACATATAAAACTGGATTGCTTCGTCACCTGCGGTTCCTCGCAATGACCGAAATCTACTCAAACCTCACGATAACGTGATGCTTTTTGCCTTTGGTGAGCTTGATGACACCATCGGCATTGAGATGAGAGGTGCTAATCACCATCGTGGGGTCATTCACCGTCACGTCATTGATTTTCACACCACCGCCCTGAATCAGCTTCTTTGCGTCCCCACCACTTTCGGCAAGTTTGGTTTCCATAAGCAACATTCTCGGGTTAAGAGAGCCATCATTCAGACTGGCTTTGGGTAAGGTAAACTCCGGCAAGCCTTCGGCTGCCACTCCTTGTTCAAATGCTTTCTTTGCCGTTTCAGCAGCGTCGAGAGCGGCCTGTTCTCCGTGACAGAGTTTTGTCGCTTCGTTTGCTAGAATCTTTTTCGCTTCGTTGATTTCGGATCCTTGGAGTTTTTTCAGCCGCGCAATTTCATCCAGTGGTAGCTCGGTAAAGAAGCGCAGGAACTTGCCCACATCCGCATCCTCGGTATTGCGCCAGAATTGCCAATAATCATAGGGCGAACACATATCGGCATTGAGCCACACGGCACCCGATTCCGTCTTACCCATCTTCGCACCCGACGCGGTGGTGATGAGAGGCGTTGTGAGGCCGTATGCATCATACCCTGTTCCTACCCCAACCAAACCTCGCTCGAGTGTCCTGATTCCATCTTTCTCTATAGCGTTATTGTCAAAGTAGTCTGCTCTGATCAGTGGGATTCCAGCCGTGATATTACCCCATTGATCGCTCCCACCGATTTGTAAAATGCAATTTCTTGTTTTTCTAAGATGCAGAAAGTCGTGTGCTTGTAAAACCATGTAGTTAAATTCTAACAAACTAAGGTGCTGTTCTCGTTCAAGCCGTAACTTAACGCTGTCCATAGTCAGCATTCTGTTTACAGAAAAATGACGGCAAACCTTTCGCAAATAGGTGTATAGATCAAATTGTTTCAACCAATCGTCATTATTCACCATCACAGCACTGTCATGCTGCGGCTTGACCGCAGCATCCAGAGTGGCTTTCTCACTGGATCCTGCGATTAAGTCGCTAGATGACGAATCAAAGTGAATAAACTTACTAAATACTTTTTTGATGCCCGCCATGTTGCTCGCGATTTCTTTATCCGTGAGCACTTTACGCGCCGTGTCCTTACCCGATGGGTCACCGATTTTCGTTGTCCCACCCCCCATCAACACAATTGGCTTATGTCCGGTTTTTTGTAACCAGCGTAGCACCATGATCTGCATCAGGCTGCCAACATGCAGGCTCGGGGCGGTGCAGTCGAATCCGATATAGGCGGTGATTTTTTCCTTTGCCATGAGTGCATCGAGCCCTTCGAGGTCGGTGCATTGATGGATGAACCCGCGTTCGGAGAGTGTTTGTAAGAATTCGGATTTGAACTGCATAAGTCGTAATGTGTATTGGATTAATTTGTATTGGATTTGTTGTCATGCCAGCGTAGGCTGGCATCCAGTTAACATCCAATCTGGATACCAGCTTCCGCTGGTATGACAATAAAAATAAGGCCGTAAAATATGCGAACAGCAAAGGATAAATTTTCACCTGTATGGGCGCTGGGGCTGATGAGTGGCACGTCGCTGGACGGTATTGACGTGGCGGTGATCAAAACCGACGGGGTGGAGGTGCTCGAGCGCGGGGCTTGGCTGACGGTACCGTTTGAGGAGTCCTTCCGCAAACAGATGTATGAGGTGGTACGAGGCAAGGGAGATATTGCGCTCATCGAAAACCTCATTACCATCAAACATGCCGATGCGATTCGCTCCTTTCTTAAAGATACGGGGATGAATGCCAAGGATATTTCCGTGATTGGGTTCCATGGCCAGACTATCGCACACCGCCCGCAGGATGGAATTACCGTGCAGATTGGGAATGGTTCGCTGCTTGCCGAACGTACAGGGATTGATGTGGTATGCGATTTCCGTCGCCGCGATGTGGCGGCAGGCGGGCAGGGCGCGCCGCTGGTTCCGATTTATCATGCCGCGCTCGCGCGTTCGCTCGAGTTGCCGGTGGCGGTGCTCAATATCGGCGGAATTGCCAACATCACATGGATTGGCCGCTCGGAAGGCGATGAGGAGGATATTCTCGCGCATGACATCATCGCGTTTGATACGGGGCCTGGCAACGTAATGCTGAATGAATGGGCGCTGATGCATACGGGCTTGCCTTTTGATCAGGACGGAAAACTTGCACGCGCAGGGAAGGCAGACGAAGCCGTGGTGAAGCGCTATATGAGTGATCCGTTCTTTATTCTACACCCGCCAAAATCCCTCGATCGCAATCATTTCTCACTTAATCCGCTGGAATATCTTTCGCCCGAGGATGGCGCAGCGACGCTCACCGAATTCGCTGCACGCTCGATTGCAGCCGCTGCGCAGTATTTTCCGGTACCTGCAAAGCAATGGCTGATTACTGGCGGAGGACGGCATAATCCGGCGCTGATGGAATCTCTCAATCTGAAACTTGAGAATGTAAAGCCCGTCGAAGCAGTCGGCTGGGAGGGAGATGCAATGGAGGCACAGGCATTTGCTTATCTTGCTGTGCGTTCGATCCGGCGTCTAGCTATTACAGTGCCAACGACAACCGGCGTTAATCGCGCGGTAACTGGCGGCGCTTTCTATCCAGTCTGACGCTGTCATCCTGAACTTGTTTCAGGATTTCTACCACGTCATTGCGAGCGACCAGCGGGAGCGTGGCAATCCAGTCTAAACATTTCATCCCGCACTTGCTGCGGGGTTCGGATGCTGAAACAAGTTCAGCATGACAATACTAATCCCTAGGTAACTGGCGGCGCTTTCTATCCAGTTTAATGCTGTCATCCTGAACTTGTTTCAGGATCCATGCTTTTCGTGAAAAGTTCTCGTCATTGCGAGCGACCAGTGGGAGCGCGGCAATCCAGTCTAAATATGTCACCCCGCACTTATTGCGGGGTCTGGATGCCGCAATAAATGCGGCATGACAATACTAATCCCTCGGTAACTGGCGCCGCTTTCTATCCGGTTTAACGCTATCATCCTGAACTCGTTTCAGGATTTCTACCACGTCATTGCGAGCGACCAGCGGGAGCGTGGCAATCCAGTCTAAATATGTCACCTCGCACTTGTTGCGGGGTCTGGATGCCGCAATAAATGCGGCATGACAATAATTAATCCCTCGGTAACTGCCGACGTTTCCGATCAGGACGCACCTTGCGCTTCTGCACAAAATCGCTCATGCGGTTGCGGATGTAATCATCCATCGTGGTGTTCAGTTCATCGAGGTTATTGCGGTAATAATGATCCGCGCCGTGGACGACTTTATAGGTAATGTTTGCGCCTTTTTGCGTCGAGAGCTTGGCAGCGAGTTTGCTCACCGATTCTTCGGTTACGATTTCATCCTTGTCACCCTGAGTGATAAGTCCGGCAGAGGGACAGGGAGAAAGGAACGTGAAGTCATAGAGATTAGCCGGTGGCGAAACCGAGATAAAGCCTTCGAGTTCGGGGCGGCGCATGAGTAGCTGCATGGAAATCCACGAACCAAAGGAGAATCCGGCGATCCAGCAGGTCGAGGCATCGGGATTTTGCAGTTGAATCCAGTCGAGTGCGGTCGCGGCATCGGTGAGTTCACCATTTCCATCGTCAAATTTACCCTGCGATTTGCCCACGCCACGGAAATTGAATCTAAGCGCAGAAAAGCCGTTTTTTACGAACGCCTGATAGATGTTATAGCAAATTTTGTTATTCATCGTGCCGCCGTAGAGCGGGTGCGGATGCAGCACGACAACGATAGGAGCACCCTTGTTTTCACTATGGTGATAGCGGCCTTCGATGCGGCCTTCTGGACCCGTGAAAAAAATTTCAGGCATGTGCTCGGTTCCCCAATTCGTTAATAGTTGACTATTTTATAGGGTTATCTTACTCTAGAAAATCCGACTCCGGAAGTAAGAGAGTCGGAGCCTATTAATCTATTGTTTAATAAATTGCAATGTTCAATCGCATACTCGAAGATATAGATGCTGTATTTGCCCGTGATCCTGCGGCTCGCTCCCGTTTAGAGGTGATTTTCTGCTACCCGGGATTTCATGCGATGCTGTTTTACCGGCTGTCCCATTTTCTGTGGCGAAATGGCTTAAAGTTTCTTGGGCGGCTGGTGTCTCACATTGGACGCATCCTTACTGCCATTGAAATTCACCCGGGTGCCAGGATCGGCAAGCGCTTTTTTATTGATCACGGGTTTGGTGTGGTGATTGGCGAGACCGCGAAAATCGGTGACGATGTGACGATCTATCACGATGTCACGCTCGGTGGCACCTCATGGGTGCAGGGCATTCGTCACCCGCAGCTTGGTAATCAGGTGATTGTGGGGGCGGGCGCGCAGCTTTTAGGGCCTATTCAGGTGGGCGATGGCGCACGGATTGGTTCCAATGCGGTGGTGGTAAAAGATGTTCCGGCAGGCGCGACGATGGTTGGGGTTCCGGCACATGAGGTCGTATCGAAAACGGAATCCAAAGGCTTTGATCCTTACGTTTCGCAAAGCGGCGCCTCGGATCCGATGTCGTATTCGATCGAGAATTTAGTACGCGAGATTACTGCACTCAAGGAACGCATTGCGGAGTTGGAATCACACTCCGAGGAAACCGCAAAGAAATGGGGTTGATATCATGCAAAAGAGAGGGGATATCGATGAACATATACTTTTAAGCGTGAGCCTATTGAGGGGGGCTTTGAAAGAGGAGGGAGTAAGTGCTGTCAAAATTGAGTATGCAAAAATTACTTCTAGTATCCCCCCAGAAAGAAAGAAGATCCTTGATGCTTTAATCACAAAGCACAAAGCCTTAACGGAAGTTTTATCGGAAGAGTTGAAAGTGCCAACTGGATGGAGAGCACGATGATATTGGGCACAAAAGCGCGTTACGCGGTGATGGCGATGGTGGATCTGGCGAAGAACACCAGCGGCAAGCCGATTACGCTAGCGGAGATAGCGATGCGGCAGGAGATTCCGCTGCCGTATCTGGAGCAGATTTTTGCTAAGCTGAAACGTCAGGGGATTGTGAAATCCGTCAAAGGGCCAGGCGGTGGATATTTGATGGCTAAAGAACATGCGGATACATGGATTGCGGATATCGTGACGGCGGTGGATGAATCGTTAAAAATGACGCGTTGTGAATCGGAAGCCCAGGGCGGATGTATGGCAACAAAAACCAAGTGCCTGACGCATGATTTATGGGACGGGCTGGGTCGTCAGATTTACACCTATTTGAAATCCATTTCGCTCAAAGATGTGTGTGATCGTAAAGTGAAATCCCAGCAGTGGGATTTTATCACGCACCGTTCGGAAACATCGGTAAATACGCACTGATGATCTATCTCGATTACAACGCAACGGCACCGGTTCGCCCCGAGGTGGTGGGAATCATGCAGGAATTGCAAGGGTTGCCGTTAAACCCATCCTCTCTGCATGCCTCGGGTCGAAAGGCAAAAAAGATCCTCGAGGACTCGCGCAAGACGATTGCCGAAGCCATCAATTGCTTTCCGAATGAAGTGATCTTTTGCAGTAGCGGTTCGGAGGCGAATAACTGGGCGCTACATGGTCATCGCGCGTTGGTGTCGGCGGTTGAGCATTCGTCGGTTTTACGAGTCACCTCCACCCCAACTCTCCCCCTCGAGGGGGGAGGGCAGGGTGGGGATGAAACTATCCCAGTAAACACTTACGGAATACTTGACCTCGCGTGGCTCGATGCGCGGCTTGCACAAAAAGACATCACGCTGGTGTCCGTCATGCTTGCCAACAATGAAACCGGAGTGATTCAGCCGGTTGCCGACGTTGCTCGAATTGCGAAATCGCATGGCATATTGTTTCACTGCGATGCGGTGCAGGGCTTAGGAAAAATACCCGTGGATTACTCGCAAATAGGTGCGGATATGATGACGATCTGCGCTCATAAAATGGGTGGGCCGGTGGGGGTTGCTGCCTTGATTGTGAGAAACAACTTGCCGATCAAACCTTTTATCATCGGCGGTGGGCAGGAGTTAAACCGCCGTGCAGGTAC
>CAZFOM010000092.1:0-378 GCA_964520155.1 uncultured Rickettsiales bacterium | reverse complement strand
GTACCGAGAATATCCCTGCAATTGCAGGATTTGCAGAAGCGGTACGCCGTATGGATTTTAATCATATGCAGGCGCTTCGCAAGTGGCACGATGAGTTGGAACAGGCGCTTCCAAAGGTGAGGGAGCTGGTAGTTGGTATCAATTCACCCCGCCTGCCCAATACCAGTTGTATCATCATGCCGGATGTGCCGAGCGAAACGCAGTTAATTGCCTTTGATCTCGAAAAAATAGCGGTAAGTGCGGGATCGGCCTGTTCTTCTGGGACGCTGACCCCATCGCATGTGTTGAAGGCGATGGGAATGGTACTGGAAATCGCTGCTACCGCGATACGGATCAGTTCGGGCTGGAATACGAAGGAATCCGACCTGAAAACCATTG
>CAZFOM010000091.1:6011-7948 GCA_964520155.1 uncultured Rickettsiales bacterium | reverse complement strand
GAATTGGAAATAGTTAATGCGCTTGCATTTGATAATTCTCAACCAATAGAAGTGATGGACGAAACAAATCCATTAAGAAAAATTTCTGGAAGAGCTCTGGCATGTGCTCGACCAGAAGTAGCCCAGCTTTACTGTAACATGCTTGGTGGAATTGCAATACTTCATCAAAAAGATCCTCTAAAAATAAAAACCAGTCTGGGACATAATCCACCACTTGTTGTCGTGGAGGGAGATTTGCTTGGAGAACTTAAAAAAATCGATCTAGTACCCGGCAATAGTTTAGCTAAACATAGCTGGTCTCACAGAAAGTAAAAAAAAGCACACAATCGTCATTGCGAGCGATAGCGAAGCAATCCAAGCATGCAGTTTGCTCAAAAAAGAAAGGACTGGATTGCCACGGAGCTAAAGCTCCTCGCAATGACTTTACCAGAACAACAAAAATTGCTGAGCTATCCCTGTTTTCGTCCAAGCAACCTTAACCGCAGCGCATTGAGCTTGATAAATCCGGCAGCGTCCTTCTGGTCATACGCACCGGCGTCGTCCTCAAAGGTAACATGTTTTTCGCTGTAGAGACTTTTTGCAGATTTTCGTCCTACCACTGATACGCTTCCCTTAAAGAGTTTGAGGCGCACGGTACCGGATACGTTTTTCTGCGATTCATCAATGAGTGCCTGAATCATCTTGCGCTCAGGGCTCCACCAATAGCCATTGTAGATCAGCTCGGCATAACGTGGCATGAGTTCGTCTTTCAGGTGCGCCGCGCCGCGATCAAGTGTCAGGCTCTCAATGCCGCGATGTGCAGCAAGCAGGATGGTACCGCCAGGTGTTTCATAAATCCCACGCGACTTCATGCCAACATAGCGGTTCTCGACCAGATCAAGACGGCCAATACCATTTTCGCCACCGACTTTATTCAGGTGGGTGAGTAATGTTGCAGGCGACATTTTCTTGCCATCGACCGCAACCGCATCACCAGATTCAAACTCCACCTCAATGATGGTGGGTTTATCAGGCGCTTTTTCCGGCGACACCGACCGCGTGAACATGTCCTCATGCGGCTCGACCCACGGGTCTTCCAGCACTTTTCCTTCGTAAGAGATGTGCAGTAAATTAGCATCCGTCGAATACGGGGCTTCGCCGCGTTTATCCTTGGCAATCGGGATCTGATGCTTCTCGGCATATTCGATCAGTTTCGTGCGGCTGGTGAGATCCCATTCACGCCACGGCGCAATCACTTTGATATCGGGTTTGAGTGCATAGTATCCCAGCTCAAACCGCACCTGATCGTTACCTTTGCCGGTTGCACCGTGCGCCACCGCATCGGCTCCGGTTTTAATCGCGATATCAATCTGGCGCTTAGCGATCAGTGGACGCGCAATCGAAGTACCGAGGAGGTACACGCCTTCATAGACGGTATTGGCGCGAAACATCGGGAACACATAATCACGCACGAATTCCTCGCGTAGATCCTCCACGAAGATTTCCTTCACGCCCATCATCTCGGCTTTTTTGCGCGCCGGTTCCAGCTCCTCGCCTTGCCCTAAATCGGCGGTGAAGGTGACTACTTCACATCCATATTGCTCCTGCAACCAGCGCAAGATGATCGAGGTATCCAGACCACCTGAATACGCAAGCACAACCTTTTTGATTTTCTTTTCATTTGCCATAGCATGGCCTCGATGATTAATGGTGCAACAGCGATCCGTGGTAGCGGGTTTTTTCTTTTGTGCAATATATAATCCATGTCCGATAGCGAACGCAAAATTTCCGAAATACTGAAAGAAATCCCCGATCACCATCCGGAAGATCAGATTTCTTTTTCGAGCATCACCCAAGACCTGCACGAAAAGGGAATGCCGCCGCTTATCGCATTTTTTGCCATTCCGATGTGCGTTCCGATCTCCTACCCGCTCGGGTTTTCGACACTCGTGGCATTT
>CAZFOM010000091.1:0-6001 GCA_964520155.1 uncultured Rickettsiales bacterium | reverse complement strand
CTTCACTCTTCAGCTTCTCAAACAACGCGAATCGGTATGGATACCCGAGTGGTTAGGCCGCAAAACAATTTCCAAAAGCACGTTGCGAAAAATGCTTGCGAGCGCCATTCCTAAACTGGAGTGGATGGAACGCCGCTTTGCCGAACGGTGGTTTTATTTCTGCAGCGCCCGCAGTGAAAAAACCATCGCGTATCTGACGTTGCTCATGAATATCATTATTGCCATTCCGCTACCTGGTATTCATTTCTTTCCCGGGTGGTCGATACTCGTGATGGTGCTAGGCTTATTAAACCGAGACGGTAAAGTGGTGGCCGTTGGAATGTTTTTGAGCGTTTTCTCCGTCGCTTTTGCGATTGGTGAGATCTTACTCGGAAAAACGCTGATTTTAACGTTGATTCACGGGTGAAGGTTTGTTCTAAATAACACTTCTTTTGCTCCGCCCACAAAGGAATTGATCAATCCCACATACGCTTTGCCTAGCACCGTTTGTATTTCCTGAGTCAAATCCGTTTTTTCCATTTTTTCGATGGCGTCAGATAATTTTTCCAGCGAGAATTCGTCACCCCCCACAGTGTCAAATGCCTGACTAAGCACCATTCTTACATTGTCTTTTTGGGGATTATCAAGAAAGCAGGCACGCTTATGCCCTAGCGCGTCGATAACGCAATCACCAAAGCAACTTCTAACATACTGTGAGTTCACAAACGTATATTGACTGCGCTTTTCAAACAAACCTTGCCGGTTATCTTGCATTAACATTTTCACCATATTTTACTTGCCTAGTCATAGAATAATTCCAACTAGCTAAAATAGCGTTAAGACGACCTAACATTCTTAAAAACCTGTATATTCACAATTTTCTTGCATCCCTACCGTGCATCTGGCATAACCCGCCATCTGATCCAACACTGCCTTTATTCCTTAGGCATAATAACATACATATATTACAAGAGGTTACTATGGAACTTACGCCCTATGTCTGGCTCATTCTGGGTTCAGGACTTGCCGCAATTCTGTACGGCATCATTACCATCAAAATGATCCTCAAGCAGGGTACCGGAACGGATAAAATGCGCGAAATCGCTTCCGCAATTCAGGAAGGGGCAAGCGCCTATCTAAACCGCCAGTACCGCACCATCGCTATCGTAGGCGTGATTATCTGTGCGCTGCTGTGGATTCGCCTAGGTTGGTATGTGGGCGTTGGCTTTATCATTGGAGCGGTGCTGTCAGGAGTGGCGGGTTACATCGGCATGAATATCTCGGTGCGCGCCAACGTGCGCACCACCGAAGCGGCACGCAAAGGAATGCAACCTGCGCTCGATGTCGCATTCCGCTCAGGTGCCGTAACGGGCATGTTCGTGGTTGGTCTTGGACTGCTCGGTGTCGCTATTTATTATTATGTTCTCACGCAACAGGGACTTGAGATCCGTCAGATACTCGAAGCACTCGTGGCACTTTCTTTTGGTGCTTCGCTGATTTCGATCTTTGCCCGTCTGGGTGGTGGTATCTTTACCAAAGGCGCTGACGTGGGTGCCGATCTCGTGGGCAAGGTAGAAGCCGGTATCCCCGAGGACGATCCCCGCAACCCCGCCGTAATCGCTGATAACGTGGGCGATAACGTGGGTGACTGCGCGGGTATGGCGGCTGACCTGTTTGAAACCTATGCGGTTACGATTGTCGCAACCATGCTGCTCGCTGCAACCTATTTTACCGGTTCCATGATCATGGATACGATGATGGTCTATCCGCTCGCGATTGGCGGTATCTGTATCCTCGCTTCCATCGTCGGCACATTCTTCGTGAAGCTCGATAAAAGCAACAACATTATGGCCGCGTTATACAAAGGCTTTGTGGCTACCGCCATCATTTCGGCAGTCGCAATTTATGGCCTCACGCTGCATATGCTCGGCTGGGATAACCAGTTTTATGTTGGAGCGATTTCCTTCACCGGCGCAAACATATTCTATTGTGCCCTCGCGGGTCTTGTAGTCACCGGTCTGATCGTCTGGATCACCGAGTACTACACGTCTACCAAGTATCGTCCGGTGAAAAGTGTCGCGCAGGCATCAACTACCGGTCACGGTACCAACGTGATTCAGGGGCTTGCCGTATCCATGGAAGCAACTGCGCTTCCGGTCATCGTCATCTCGGTCGCGATTATCTTCACCTACCTCCAGTGCGGTCTGTTTGGAGTGGCAATTGCCGCCACGACCATGCTCGCGCTTGCCGGTATGGTGGTCGCGCTCGATGCGTATGGCCCTGTGACGGATAACGCAGGTGGTATCGCCGAAATGTCCGGTCTGCCAAAGGAAATCCGTGTCACCACCGACGCGCTCGATGCGGTGGGTAACACCACCAAAGCCGTGACCAAAGGCTATGCGATTGCCTCCGCTGGCCTCGCATCGCTCGTGCTGTTTGCGGCATACACGGAAGATCTCAAACACTATTTCCCGGATGTACCGGTGAGCTTCTCGCTCAATGATCCGTATGTGGTAATCGGCCTGTTTATCGGCGGGCTGCTGCCCTACCTGTTCGGCGCCATGGGTATGATGGCGGTCGGTCGTGCCGCAGGCTCCGTGGTGGTGGAAGTGCGCCGCCAGTTTAAGGAAATCCCTGGCATCATGGAGGGCAAAGCCAAGCCTGACTATGGTCGCGCGGTGGATATGCTCACCAAATCCGCGATCAAGGAGATGATTATTCCTTCGCTCCTGCCGGTGCTTGCTCCTGTCGTGCTGTACTTCGTGGTGTATTATATCGCTGGTCAGTCTCAGGCGTTTGCAGCCGTCGGCGCACTGCTCATGGGTATCATCGTAACCGGCCTGTTCGTTGCACTCTCGATGACCTCGGGTGGTGGCGCGTGGGATAACGCGAAGAAATATATCGAAGAAGGCAATTTCGGCGGCAAAGGTTCGGATGCGCATAAAGCAGCCGTCACCGGCGACACCGTAGGCGACCCCTACAAGGACACCGCCGGCCCTGCCGTCAACCCGATGATCAAGATCGCCAACATTGCAGCCATTCTCTTGCTGGCTCTACTGGCACACTAATCATCATTTTATCGAACGAAAAAGGCGATCCGTGAGGGTCGCCTTTTTCTATGCTTGTCATCGCGAGGATGCATAGCTCTCGACAGAATCTTGCAAGCACCCCATCTGGATTGCTTCGCTACGCTCGCAATGACGTCATCGCGAGGAGCGCTAGCTCCGTGGCGATCCAGTAAATGAGTTTAGCTCCAAAATTCTTCAATTCCTCAAATCCCCACTCACTTCACCAGCCCCCTCACCGCTTTAGACGCCACGATCGTCCCGCTGGTGGCGTATTTTTCGTGGTTCTGGTCAATATCCGCAAGGTCGTAATAGTAGTTCACCATCAATCCAGCAGATTGCTTAAGGCCTTTGGCAGAGGCGTCCCCCAGCCAGTTGATGCGTTCCAGACGCGCGCCGTTAGTGAGATGGAAATGCGCGACCGGATCGAGCGCCTGCTTTTTGCCTTTTCGCTCATTGAGCAGGTACTCCGCACATAAGCGTGTGAGAACCGGTTTCAGTTTATCTGCCTGTTTTGGATCGCTGTGCCAAGGCGTATCGAGTATGGATTTGAGCCTCAGCGCCGCATTAGAATTTTCGGATGGAATGGATTTGATCTCGCGCAATTCCTGCGCGCTGAAGAGCGATTCTTCGCCCTTCGACAATATCGGATCGAGCCATGAACGGAAGGCAGGAATCGGGGATAAGGTCGAGAAATGCTTGATCTGCGGCATATCGCGTGTCACTTTATCCACCACGCGCTTGATAAGAAAATTCCCGAAACTGATACCGACCAACCCTTTTTGCGCGTTCGAAATCGAATAAAAAATCGCTGTATCCGCCTCCGATACATCCATGACGGGCGACGCCTGATCGAGCAAATCCTGCACATTGTCGGATAAGCCTTTGACCAGCGCAACATGCACAAAAATCAACGGCTCGTTGGGCATTTTATTATGCAGAAACGCAAATACGCGACGATCTGCATCCAGACGGTTTTTGAGATCGTCCCACGACACGATTTTATGTACCGCTTCGTAGGTGATGAGTTTTTCAAGCAGCGAGGCGGGTGAGTTCCATGTAATCTCGACGAGATCGAGCAACCCCACATCGAACCAGGTTGCAAGCAGTTGTTTGAGATCGTATTCGAGTCCTTTGAGCGCCGGTTCTTTGGAGGCCAAGGCGAGTAAATCGGAGCGCAGATCCACCAGAAACTTAAACCCATTGGGCAGTGAGTTGAACTGGCGAAGGATAATGCTGCGCGGCGTTTCCATCGCATCGCGCATCTCATGCTCGGCACGCGTTTTGTCATCGGGTTTTTTCGCCTCCTGCCAGGCCAGTATTTTCTGCTGCAATGCTACCGTATCGAGATCAAAGTCTTCCGCGAGCATCTTGAGAAATCGCGCCTTGCCGGTATCGTTCAATCCGAGATAGGTCTTGCCGAGTTCCACCGTGCGGGCACGCGCCGAGACCTCACCACCTTTCGAGTTTAGGCATTCTCGCATCTGCTCCCGCAGAAACTCCAGATCCTCCTTCGGCACCGAAGGGGCAACCTTGCCGGTCACTTTCAGACGAGCGGACTCAGTCAAATCGCGCCAGGTTCGCAAGATATTGACGACCGCTTTGCGGCGCGCTGATGTCAATGAGGTGATTTCCATTCGCTACTCCTGTAAAGACTGTATAACAGCAGGTAGCCCATCATTCAAATCTTCTGCAATTAATCCTGCCCCAAACATGGACGCAACTTCGGCATGCATCCACACGGCAGCAGATGCCGCTGCAAACGCGGGCATACCCTGCGCCATCAGACCGCAGCACAAGCCCGCCAGCACATCGCCTGAGCCTGCTGTAGCCAATGTCGGGGGAGCATTCACGTTGATATATGCCCTGCCATCCGGATGTGCGATGATGGTATCACTGCCCTTATGCACCACCACTGCGCCAAGCAATGCCGCTGCGGCTTGCGTTCTGGCCAATTTACCCGAAGCCTGCATGACCGAAGTATTTTTGAACAGACGTTCAAACTCACCCTCATGCGGCGTAATGACCAACTCTTGCGTGGCGGCACGTTTCATTGAGTGAGCTTCGCCTGCAAAGACCGAAAGCGCGTCCGCGTCTAGCACGAGTGCTTTGCCAGATGCGAGTGCAGCCAGCACATATTGTCGGGTGCGGTCATTCACCCCCGCACCAGGCCCGACCAGCAGCGCCGTAACCCGATCGTCTTTCAACAGCTCTACATACGATTCCACCTGATCACAGACTTTAGTCATGATCGAAGTCAGCGATGCAGCAAATACCGGAAGCGTGGTAGTCTCACACACTACCGACACCAGCCCTGCACCACCGCGCGCCGCAGCCATCGCGGAAAGCCGTGAGGCACCTGTCATTTGGGCATTACCTCCCAAAATCACCGCATGACCACGGTCGTATTTGTGACCAGTCACAGTTGGTTTTGGGAGTGTTTCTTTCCATAGAGGTGGGGCATTTTGAAATATCAGCGGACGTTCTTCATCCACCAGCGCATCGGGGATCTCGATATCCGCTACAAACACTTCGCCGCAGTGTGTCTTGCCTGGCAACAGGGTGTGTCCCAGTTTCTTACGGGTGAAGGTCATGGTCGCCACGGCATCAAACGCATCGCCCAGCACCGCGCCCGTTTCACCGTGCACGCCACTGGGGATATCCACCGCCACCACCGGCAGTTTTCGCGCACGCACATCGCGTACAGCATCTAAAATTTTTTCATCCAGCGGCTTGGTGAGGCCAGTACCAAACACGGCATCCACCACGAGCGGGGCATTGGCGAGCAGATCAGCAGAGTATTCGACCACCGCTCCATGATAGAAATGATGCGCCTGAATCGCATCCGGCGTGCGCGGCACCGTGTGTGTGAACGACGCCAGCGTGACCTCCCAGCCCGCACAGCGCAGCGCTTCGGCGATCACATACCCATCCCCGCCGTTATTGCCCGGGCCAGC
>CAZFOM010000090.1:0-8150 GCA_964520155.1 uncultured Rickettsiales bacterium | reverse complement strand
TTCCACTAGGGTGCCACAAAAATCCTTAGGGTGCAAAAACAGCACCGGCTTGTTGTGCGCGCCGATTTTCGGCTCCCCATCTCCCAGCACACGCGCACCACTTTTCACGAGATGATCGCGCGCCGCCAGAATATCCTCCACCTCATAGCAAACATGGTGCATACCGCCGGAGGGGTTCTTCGCTAAAAACGCAGCAATTGGCGAGTTTTCGCCCAGCGGATGCAGCAATTCGATCTTGGTGTTGGGCAGATTAATAAATACGGTGGTTACACCATGTTCAGGTAAATCAACAGGTTGCGAAACATTCGCTCCTAGCGCGCTGCGGTAAATTTCGCTCGCTTTGGCCAGATCCGGCACCACAATAGCAACATGATTCAGTCGTCCGATCATCAAAAAATCCTTATATTTCTCAATGGCTTTAATACGAATTTGTCACACAATCTTAACTTTTATCGCGTACCATTATACCTATAATCGAAGGTGGAAAAACAGGAATATACTAAGGAATGGACAAGTCACAACCGATAACTTTACCCAACGATGCGGATACTCAGCGATCCAAGCTGATTGCACCGATCCGCGATGTACGGTTGCCTGCCCATATTCTGGAAGACACTATCCCTGAACTCGACGAAGAACGCCTGCACGCCCGCGCTGAGCGCTACCGCTACCGCGACGAAGGTGGAGCGTATAAAGGCCATGTGCGCGGTATGCTGACCGGTGCATTTTTGGGCACCGCACTCGGCGGTGTGTTTGGAGCAATTACGTATGGAGCACTCACTGGATTAGCCGCAATAAGTGCGTTTGGAATCACTGTCGCATCGCTACCCGCATTACCTGTCATGATGATGGGTTTCATGGCGTGCGGTATTTTTATGGGCGTGAAAGGGTTTGGGTCAGTCGGCAGCGCTGCCGGCGCCATGTCCTACAATTTGGCTGAGAAACACGCCAGAAGCCTAGTAAAATCAAAGATTATTTCAAAAGGACATGGAAAAGAGAATGAGCTAGACGAACCTTCGTTTGAAGGTCGTTATGGTCACCATTTCGAAGTCCCTCCCGATCGTGATGCAGGGACGTTTTATCACTGGAAAACCGGTGCCATCGGCACGGGTATTGGAGCAGGTCTCGGCGGAATTGTTGCAGGGGCAGGTTCATTGGCACCCGCAGCATTCGGAGAATTGCTACTTGCGGCTGGTCATGCCGCGCCTTTGCTAGCACCTGTATTGACTACAGCAGCATTTCCCCTGGTAGCCGTTGGTGCATTTGCTCTGTTTGGTGCAACATTCGGGATCAATCGAAGTATTTTTCGTTCCGTATTCAATCTCACGGATGGGTGGGTGAAAGGATCTCCGACTGGCAACGATCTACCTACGGTCGAAAAAGAGTTGGCCAAAGCACGTACACCTGAAGAACGTGAACAAATTCGCGTGCAACTAAAAGCAGAATACGAAACCGCATTGCGCCGTCAGGAGAAGATTCACGAACTGGATGAGACGTATTACAAAAAAATCTTCTGGCACAGTATCGGTGGAAGGTTCAATGGCTTTATGGGCGGCAATCTTATCGGCATGACGGTAGGCGCTGCTTTAGGCCTTGCTGTGGGTGGTCTCGCAATCGCTGCCGGTGTTGCGACCGGAGGTATTGGAGCGAGCGTTATACTCGGTGGTCTCGCAATGGCTGGTACCACAGTTGGCGGTTTAATGGGACAGGAAATTTTTGCCGAAACCGGCACCATGTCCGGCATGACGTCTATGGGTAAAGCCATTGATGAAGAATTTGAGCGCACACAAGCACTCAGGGCAAAAGGTATTACGCCTTCTGTCAGCAAAATGCCAAAGGATAATGGCATGCTTAATTTGAAATCACTCGCATTATGCACTGTGATCGGACTTGTCGCTGGTGCAGCTCTATGGCCCGTACTTTCAACCGCAGGTTTGTTCGCCGGCTTGCACGGCGCTACGGGTATTGCTGCATCCTCTATATCGGTTGGCCTCATTGGAGCCACATACGGCTTAAAAGCAAAGGTACTGCAAGCCTTTGGTGATTTCTCGCAGAAGCTTTATTCCGGTAACTTGTTTGGAAAAGACGGCACCGAATATGCCGAGGAGCACGAGAAAACGCGTGTACCGGAGGCATCCATGTTAAAAACACCAGCAGATTCTCGCGGCGTTGTGGAAGCCATTACTGCCGACGATATGTCAAAACTCAATACCCAGCTCGATGGCCGACCTGCGAACTTCGCAAATCGATTGGCATCGCAGCAGATGCAACCTATGCTGCAGCAGAGGTAGCATATGGAAACAGCACGCATCACAGAACCTCTCAGCACTCAGAAAGCACCCACCGTACCATCCTATCAGGATGAGGTGTGGGAATCGACCTGGAAACGCAGAAGCGCGGGACTTTGGGCAGGTGTGCTGACGGGCGCGATGGTTGGAAGCGTGATCGGAGCGCTCGCGTGTTTATCCACAGTCATGGTGGGGGTTTCTGTTGCTTCGGCTGTTGCGTTGATGCCAATCGTTTTACCCGCCGTAATGATTGCCGGAATCGGAATGGGAATGACGGTGTTTACTGCTGTCGGAGCTCCAGCCGGAGCCGTTGCACACGGATTAAAAGTACAAGACGAACGAAACCGCGAATGTGACAATGCTTCAGGCGCGCTGGGGCAGAAAAAAGAAAAGCTCAAAAGAAACTGGGATTGGCGTGTCGCAATACCCGCATTTATTACCGCCGCAGCCGTGGGCGCTTTGTTTGCCTCCACCGGAGGGCTGGGTGCAGTTGCCGCCATATCCGGAAGTGCGATCACTGATATAGTCGGTACAGGGCTTGCAGCAAAAACAACCACCTGCTTGATCGTGAGCAGCTTCGGATTGTACGGAACCCTATTCTCGTTCAACATGCCCAAATTCTCCTACAAATCACCAATTTTATGGGCTCGTTCCTGTCAGGACGGATCTTCGACAAAGGACTGGCAGATGCGTTTGATCAGCCCGCTAAATCAACCGCAGCACCACAGCGCGTGAGGGAAAATTCAACGCCAGATGTTATGGTTATGCCAACGGTAGAACAAAACAATGTATTACCTATCCCAGAGAGCGAGAATCCAGGATTCCATGTACGGAAACTGGCAGAAAAACAGATTGCACCCCTTGGTTCAGCCGTAATGACACGGCACTAAAGGGCAGAAAGTGAGGACGTATGGAACAGGTTGAGAAAAAATCCGTTGCTAGTGGTTTCTTGAGCGGAGCGCTCAAAATTGCGGCAGTGGCAGCAATCGGACTAACATTATTCGCGGCAGGAACCGCCATTTTTCCAGCAGTCGCAGCGGCCGGTGGGTGGTTATCCGCTGGTGGTTGGGGAGCGCTCGCAGCGGGTGCTACATGGAAAGCAGCCGGCGCAGCTATCGCGGCAAAATTTTCAACCGGAATGGCGGCATGGTTGATTGGTGGTTCAGCCCTTGCAGGCGGAGTGATGGGTACGCTTGCTACCAATAAATACAACGAGGATGTCGAGATGTATCAGCGCCAGATGACGGCGCTCAATACACCGACGCAGGGACTCGGCCGCGGACAGTCGAAGGGTATGGATTTTTCCGGCGTGGATACGGGTGTGCCTTATAAGGATAATTGGGCGCAAACCGTTCGTCAGCAGCCAGCCGCCGGTCAAGCACCGAACGTAGCTCAGCCCGTAGCGCGCGTCTAAACACGCAGCACGGAAACTTCAATCACCGGTTTCTTGCCGAGTTCGTTTTTGATATTGCGACGCAAAATCAACCGTATTGCCTCGGATAATTTTTTGGTATCGGGTGAATCGAGTTTTTCGGCAGCCGTTTCGATTTCCTCGATCATCGCGTCGATCAGCTCGCCGTCCACTTCCTTATCCAGACACCCGGGCGCAACAATCTGAGGCTCTCCCATCAGCTCGCCGTGTTTGTTGATCGCCACGGTAGCAAAAATCACCCCATCATCGCGCAGCTTGCGTCGGGTTTTAATAACCGTGCTATCGGTGGAAATCAGCGAAGTGCCATCCACGGCGATATAGCCGGAATGCACCATCCCCACTTCCATCGGGTTGTCTTTATCCAAGAGGATCACGGAACCATTACGCCCCTCCACTGCATGGGGCACCTGAAGGTGACGCGCGAGTTTCGCATGTTCATGCAGGTGGCGCGGTTCGCCGTGTACGGGAATCGCGATCTGCGGACGGATCAACTGATACATGCGCGCAAGCTCGTTACGCGCCGGATGGCCGGACACATGTATGAAATGCTTGCTGTCGGTGATGACCTCGACACCGCGCTCAACCAGTTTGTTGTGGATGTACCCGATACGCATTTCATTGCCCGGGATTTTGCGCGATGCAAAAATCACAGTGTCGCCTGGCGAAAGTTTAATCTGCGGGTGTTCCCCGCGCGCGATTTTGGATAGCGCCGCAAGCGGCTCACCCTGACAGCCTGTGCAAATGATCAGGCAATCATTCTTGGGTAAATCCATCGCTTCCTTATCGGTGAGAAACGGGCGCGTGCCTTCGAGGTAGCCCGCTTCCTTTGCCGATTCCACCACCCGCCACAGGGATCGTCCGGCGAGCACAATATGACGCCCCGTTTCCTCCGCTGCACGAATGAGGGTTTCAATACGCGCGATGTTAGAAGCAAAGGTCGTGATAGCGACACGGTTCTGGCAGCTTTTGATGACTTCCACCAGATGTTTGCGCACATCCGCTTCGGATCCGGAATCCCCTTCCACAAACACATTGGTGGAGTCGCACACCATCGCGAGCACCCCCTCATCGCCGTATTTCTTGAGCGTCGCTTCATCGGTGACTGGCCCTACCAGCGGATCGGGATCGAGTTTCCAGTCGCCCGTGTGCATCACGATGCCTCGAGGTGTCCGAATCGCAATACCCTGCATTTCGGGAATCGAGTGGGTGATCGGTATCATCTCCAGTTGGAAGGCGCCGATCGTGTGCGTGGAGCTGGCCGGTATCTCAATCAGCTTCACTTTGGAAGCAAGCCCCTCTTCCATCAATTTATGCTTGAGCAGCGCCATCGTAAAGGGGGTGGCATAAATCGGGCATTGCAGTTGTTCCCACAGATACGGCACCGCGCCAATATGATCTTCGTGCGCATGGGTAAGCACCAGTCCGAGCAAATCCTGTTTGCGTTCGGCGATAAAGCGCAGATCCGGAACCACCACGTCAATGCCTGGCAGATAGTCATCGGCAAAGCCAATGCCACAGTCAATCGCGAGAAACTTCCCACCATACGCATACAGCGCGAAATTCATGCCTATTTCGTTCAGTCCACCCAGCGGGATGAACAGCAGATCGTTACGATATTCGTCGAGGGAGAATGCCATGATTATGCGTGATTGATTTTATAAATTTCTTTTAAGCCGAAAATGGTCAGATCCGGCTCCAGATGTTGTATGGCGGAGGTGGCGCGCGCAAACAGGGGAGAAAGCCCGCCGGTTGCAATCACTTCCATCGTGGCGCCAAATTCTTCTTCAATGCGCTTGATGATCCCTTCGATCAGCCCCACATAGCCAAAATAAATCCCCGACTGCATGGCCGGAACGGTAGCAGTGCCGATCACTTTCTCAGGACGCTGCACCGCCACATTGGGTAGTTTCGCAGCGGCGCGGTGCAATGCTTCAAGCGACAGATTGATGCCAGGCGAGATCACCCCGCCGATATAATCGCCTTTCGCGTTTACCACATCAAACGTGGTCGCCGTTCCGAAGTCCACAACGATCAAGGGTTTCTTGTAGCGGCTCCACGCAGCAAGCGCATTGACCAGACGATCCGCGCCCACTTCCGAAGGGCGGTCAATCACGGCCTCAATACCCAGCCGCACCGCGGGATCCCCCACCACCAGCAGATCGGTATGAAAGTATTTCTTGGCAAGTTGCCGGAAACTGAAATTCGTCTGCGGCACCACCGATCCCAGAATGACCGCACGGATATCACCGATGACGATTTTCTCCAGCGCCATCAGTTGCAGCAACCACACCGCATATTCATCCGCCGTTCGCCTTGCGTCGGTCGCCATACGCCACTGGCCTTTGAGCGTATCGCCCGCAAACACAGCAAAGACAGTATTGGTATTTCCTACGTCAATCGCAAGCAGCATAGCAGCGGATTACCTTTGGTTTTCGCTGGGATAAACAGATTTAGGCGATGGTACAAGGGAAATCTCAGGTTCGCGCGGCGCTAGAAAAATACATCCCCTGCCGAGATCGTATGTTTCCTACCCTTTTTATCGACCAGAATCAGGCGGCCTGAGGTATCAATACTGTCGAATATCCCAGATATCGTCTCTTCACCCACTCTGACTTCGATGTTCTTACCCAGTCGCCACGCATAATCCATCCACTGTTTGCGGATTGGAGCAAAGCCCTTACGGCTCCAGGCGTCATAGACGGTGATGAAATGGTGAATGAATCGTGACAGCACAATTTTCGCACTGATGATTTCAACCCCCGCCTCTTTAAGGTAGGTCGCTGGAAAATCGGTTTTCTTGGGACAGGATTCGATATTGATACCAATGCCCGCCACCACCCAGCGCACCATTTTATTACTGCCCGGGTTGATATCTGCCGTTTCAAAGGACTCGAGCAGGATGCCTCCGAGTTTCTTATCGTCGAGCAGAATGTCGTTCGGCCATTTACAGCGCAGATCCCCGCCGTCGGGAAGGATGGGTTCGATCGTTTCCATGGCAGCCACGCTGGTGACGAATGCAAGCTGGCCTGCGGTTGCAAGGTCACAGCCTGGTGCCAGTAATACGGAACAGAAGAGGTTGCCCTCCTCAGATACCCATACGCGATCCATGCGCCCGCGCCCTGCCGTCTGGCGCTTCGCCCATATGACTGCGCCGTGCGATGCGCCGCCTTCGGCGAGTCGTCTGGCTTCTTCGTTGGTGCTGTCGAGTTCCTCGTAGGAAAGCAGGTGATAGTCGTTGAGCAGGTTCGGTTTGATGAACGGCCGCACGCGACTTACCCCCGCTGCAGGATCATGATGTCCGCTGCTTTCTTTGCAGGTTCCACCATGAATGAGGGAAAGAGGAAGAATAGCGCGGTGACCACCGCACAGGCAGTAACGACCACGCGCGAGGAACGCGAAGTCGCGGTGTCAAATGGAAGCGCGGGTTTATCGAAATACATTACTTTCACCATTCTGAGGTAATAGTAGCACGCGATGACACTGGATAATACCCCGATCACCGCGAGGACAAAATATCCGGATTTGAGTGCGGCAAGGAATATATAGAATTTACCAAAGAATCCAGCAAGCGGCGGAATACCCGCCATGGAAAACAGGAAGATGGCGATCAAAAGTGCCAGCCTTGGCCGGTGTTGCGCAAGCCCCGCCAGATCTTCCACCTGTTCAACATATTGCCCTTGGCGGCGCATCATCAGTACACAGCCGAACAACCCAATACACATCGCCAGATACAGCGCCAGATAGATCAGCACACCCTGAATGCCCTCTTGCGTACCCACCACGATACCGATCAGTACATACCCCACATGCCCGATCGAGCTATATGCAAGCAGTCGCTTCACATTCGACTGCCATAGCGCACCCAGTGCCCCCACCAGCATGGACGCCACCGACAGCACCACCAGTATGGGCTGCAAGGTGACAAGGATATAGGAGAACGGCTCCATCAGGACGCGCAGGAAAATGGCAATACCCGCAATTTTGGGAGCGACGGCAAAAAACATCGTGACGGGTGTCGGCGCGCCTTCATACACATCCGGCGTCCACATATGAAACGGCACCGCCGATACTTTGAAGGCAAACCCGATCACCATCAACACCGCACCAATCATGGCTCCTGCCGCATAGATATGGCCGCTGTCGGCAGCAAACCCATGCGCGAAGACAAATTTGAGCTGCATGAAATTGGTGGTACCCATGAATCCGTAAACCAGGGACATGCCAAACAGCATCAGTCCCGATGCGAGCGATCCGAGCACAAAATACTTGAGTCCCGATTCGGTCGAGCGCAGGGAATCGCGCTGAAAGGCGGCGAGCACATAGAGTGCCAGGCTCATCAGCTCAATTGCCATATAGATCGCAATGAGGTCGTGGGCGGATACAAGGCAGAGCATACCTGCCACCGCAAGCAGCACCAGAATGGGAAACTC
>CAZFOM010000089.1:0-8165 GCA_964520155.1 uncultured Rickettsiales bacterium | reverse complement strand
CAAGCCCCCAGAAATGCAGCACGGCCATAATGATGGTGCTTAATACACCTGCGATGACGATGATGCTGGCTATCGCGCACAGAATGCCGATGATCACAAACAGCCCGTCACGCTGCAAAATAGCGATGGAGAAAAAGCAAATCGCCAATGCTGGAAGCGCATTACCGAAGGGAATAGGAAGCATAATCAGCAGCGATAAAAACACGCAGATCGTCGCAATCATCCGATCCGCCGGATAGCGCACAAGCCACAGGAGGCGCGGCATAATAAAGCGCTCCAGCTTTTGCAGATAAGGAAACGCATGGCGGCACACTTTGTGCAGATGATCCGCTTTAATCGAGCGGTCTAGCACAGCCTTCGGGAACCACGGCGTTCGCATGTTGATGACCAGCTGGATGGTCAGCAACAACAAAGGCAGCCCGGTGATTGCGGATAAACCCGGCACCGGAAACGGCACGAGATTGGGGAGCGCCAGCACCAGCAACAACACCCCGTAAATACGTCCCGACAAAGCATCCCGCAGTTCGCGGATGGTCACTTCCTGCGAGGTAAAACCTTGCGAGAGTGTCCGCAGAATCTCGGAAATCCGTCTGCCATTAAGCGGGTCTTGGGCATGGTTCATCCTACGCGGTTTTCCTTCCATTCAGTTCCATATTCTTCTTCGCCACGATATCAGCTTCGCCGCGTGTTTCATTCATCACCAGTTCGCCCTTGGTTTGGAAGGCAATTCCAGCGGCGTTGGCTTCGTCGGTGTCGATATGCATTTCAGTGGCGTAACCTTCTTTCACGCGGATCAGCGTATTGGCGAAGGACACGCCGCGATCACCATCACCCAGCTTCACATCCACATAATCACCGTCTTTTAATCCCATCTTCGCGGCATCTTGCGGGCTCATATGGATATGTCGGGCGGCGATAATCAGGCCGTTGGTTTCGATCTCTCCCGCTGTGCCGCGTAGCTTGATTCTGGGCGTGCCTTCCAGCTTGCCGGAGGGGCGCACGGGTGCTTCCACGCCTAGCGTGAAGGTGTCAGTCTTCGAGACTTCAATTTGCGTTTGCTTGCGGGTGGGACCGAGCACGCGCACGGTTTTGAACGAGCCTTTCGGACCAATCACTTCCACTGTCTCTTCCGCCGCCCAGCCCTCTGTTTGGCTTAAGGTTCGCATTTTCTTGAGTTGATGGCCTTTGCCGAACAGAGCTTCCACCGCTTCTTGCGACAGATGCACATGGCGGGCAGAAACCGCCACGGGGATATGCCATTTCTTTGGCGCTGCCTGCGCGCGTTGCGCCAGCAGGTATTTCACCTCCTGCGCGATCATCAGCTGTTCGCAGGTTTGCGTCACGATCACTTTGATGCGCGAATCAAAGCTCTGCACCTGCGGCGCTTCAAAGCCTTTCAGCTTCACAGCCTGATTTTTGTCGTCATCAAGATGCAGCCCGAGAAACTCGAACTTATCACACACACGGCGGCGCATGGAGGCGGAGTTTTCGCCAATACCGCCAGTGAAGGCAATCACATCCACCCCGCCCATAGCGGCAGCATACGCACCGATATATTTTCGCACGCGGTAAGCATAGACGTTGATCGCAAGCTGGGCATCCGCATTACCTTCGGCGGCTTTTTGCTCCACTTCGCGCAGGTCATGGCTTCCGGCCAGTGCTTTGAGTCCACTATTTGCATAAAGCTGGCGTTCAATTTCCTCCACGCTCAAACCTAACTCCCGCGCCAGATAGGTAAACATGCCAGGGTCAACATCGCCGGAACGCGTACCCATGACTAGCCCTTCCAGCGGCGTCATGCCCATCGAGGTATCAATTGAAAAGCCCCTGTTAATGGCACACACACTTGCGCCATTGCCGAGGTGACAGCTGATAATCTGTAAATCCGTGACGGGTTTGCCGAGTTCCCGTGCGACGCGCAGCCCCACATATTTATGCGATGTGCCGTGGAAACCGTAACGTCGCAGCCCCTTATCGCGCCACTCCTTCGGCACGGCATAGGTGGTTGCGCGGTCAGGAATCGTGTGATGAAAGGCCGTATCAAATACCGCGATTTGCGGCAGGTTCGGCCATAGCTCGCGGCTGATGGTGATGGCTTTCAGATTAGCCGGGTTGTGCAGTGGTGCAAGCGGCGTGCAGCCTTCGATATGTTTTAGCACCTCGGCATCAATCAGCGTGGCATCATGGAATCGCTCGCCGCCATGCGCCACGCGGTGACCAACGGCATCGAAACCCGCAAAACCGAACTCTTGCAAAATCTCCGGCACGCGGACAATCGCATCTTCCACCGTATCCAGTGATTCGCTGCGTTTCTGTTCTTCGCCTTGCTCGCCGCCCACGCGGAAATGCAGCGTGCAAGTGCCGTTTTTGAAGCCTTCAAACTCACCCTTAAACACGCGGCTGTCCTGAATGCTCATATCGAACACGCCGAATTTCAGGCTGGAGCTACCTGCGTTAAAGACAAGAATTTTCATGACGATGCCTCCCGCATACGTTCCACTGCACGATCTGCCGCATCGTGGAATGGCAGGAACACCAGATCAGCGCCCTTGGTTTTTAATGCTTCTTTCTCATGTGCCTGCTGCGTGGAAACGGCAATTTTGCCTGTGAATTTTTCGCGCTTCAGTGCATCGATCAGTACAAGGCGCGGGTCTTCGTGGGTGAGCCCCAGATCATGCTGCGGCATAGCGGAAACCACCCACTTGACATTCTTAAGTGGCAGATGGCCGATGAATTCCTGATCGCACGCATCACCATACACCGCATCATATCCCGCCGCCCGCCAGTTACGCACCTCATCAGGATTGAAATCCACCGCCAGTAGCTTCACGTTATCAGCCCGCAGGTGCTCTGCAATCGCTGAACCATAGCGTCCTAACCCAAACAGAATCACATCATAGGCTTTGTTCTCAAGGCTATGCTGGTCATCTGCGGCTTCGCGCATCGGCATCTTACGCTCGAACATGCCGATAAACGGCTCCACCCAGCGATAAAGCGTATGCGAATAGGTAATCATATACACCGAAAGCGCGATGGTAATCAGCCCCACCAGCGTCACGAGCCCAAGTGCTTCAGCGTTCACATGGCCAAGCGTAATCCCCATTGCCATGAAAATGAGCGAAAACTCACTGATCTGCGCGACAGTCAATCCCGCCAGAAAGCCGGTACGTTTGCGGTAGCCCATAGCGCCCATAATGGCCATGACGATCAGCGGGTTGCCGATCAGCACAAACAGGGAGAAGATAATTGCAGGGAACACCTGCGCTCCCAGCAAGCCAAGATCAAGCTGTGAGCCGAGCGCGATGAAGAAAAACAGCAGAAGGAAATCGCGCAACGACGAAAGCCGCGCAACAATCGCCTCGCGGAACGGCGTCGAGGCAAGTGATACACCAGCAAGTAACCCACCCAGCTCCTTACTGAACCCGAAATGGCTACCAAGTGCGGCAAGCAATGCAGCCCAGCCGATGGCGAATACAATCATCAGTTCCGGCGAATGGGCGATGCGTGTCATTAGCGGCGTTGCCAGATAGCGGATGAACAGCCCGACAAATGCCAGCATCACCAAGCCATGTAGTAAAATCGTGCCAATTTGTGCCAATGCCCCGCTTTCCGATGCCGTGCCAACGCCGAAAGCGGAAAGCACCATCATGGCAAGCACCACGAATAAATCCTGCACAATCAGGAAGCCGATAGCGATACGCCCATGCAGCGAATCCACTTCTTTTTTATCCGATAGCAGCTTGACGATGATGATGGTGCTGGAGAAAGTCAGTGCCACGGCCACATAAAGTGACGTAATGACACTTAGTCCCAGCCCCAACCCGATGAAAAACCCGATAACGGCGGTAAACAGCACCTGCCCAAGCCCCGTGGCAAGCGACACCGCGCCCAGCGTGCGAATCAGCTTTAAGTCGAGCTTTAACCCTACCAGAAAGAGCAGTACCGCCACGCCAAGTTCAGCCAGCAGATCGATATTCTCATGTGACTGCACAATGCCCAGCGCCGAAGGACCCGCCAGCACGCCAACCGCAATGAAGCTCACAATCATCGGCTGGCGCAGGAGCAAACCAATAAAGCCAGCGAGCGCTGCCAGCGTCAGCAGCGCGGTGAGTTCATAAAACGGCGAGGCATGTAAAAAACTTAAATCTGGCATCATGTACCCTTCATCCGCCGAAACGCGAGGCGGAGTTGTTTTTCGGTTTCAATGATGGCAAACAGCGCCGCGCCGATGGCAATCACTACCACCCCGTCCCAGAACGGAATGGACACGGTATCAAACACCGCTTGCAGAGGCGGCAGATAGGTAATGGCGAATTGCGCGAGGGTAATAATCACTACCACCGTCCACACCACCTTCGTGCCTTGCACCGCTTTCCATGTCAGCGATGTGCCATAGATGTTGCGGATGAAGAACAGGTGGAAAATCTCCATTACCACCAGTGTATTGACCGCCAGTGTTCGTGCGAGTTCGATGGAATAACCCTTGTCGATGGCATAGGAGTAAATGCCATACACGCCGCACAAGAAAAGGATAGATACCAGCACAATATGCCACACCAGCTCACCGCTTAAGAGTGGCGCATGGCGTGGGCGCGGCGGGCGGCGCATGGTGTTTTCTTCGGTTGGTTCAAAGGCCAGCGCAATGCCAAGTGTCACCGCAGTAATCAGGTTGATCCACAAAATCTGAATCGGCGTAATGGGCAGCGTCAAGCCCATGAGTAGCGCAATAATAATCACCATCGCTTCGCCTGCATTGGTGGGCAGCGTCCAACTGATGACTTTCTGGATGTTGTCATACACGGTGCGGCCTTCGCGCACAGCAGCGGCGATGGAGGCGAAGTTATCATCCGCCAGCACCAATTCCGCCGCTTCTTTGGCGGCCTCACTGCCTTTTTTGCCCATCGCAATGCCTGCATCGGCGCGTTTCAAGGCGGGTGCATCATTCACCCCGTCACCCGTCATCGCCACTGTCATGCCATGCGATTGCAGTGCCATGACGAGCCGTAATTTATGCTCCGGACTGGTTCTGGCAAAAATATCACAATCCAGCACGGCTTGCCTGAGTGCTGCATCGTCCATGCCGTCAAGATCGGCTCCGGTCAGCACCTTATCCGGATTTTGCAGCCCGATCTGTTTACCAATCGCAGCGGCGGTTTTGGCATGATCGCCCGTAATCATTTTTACGCGAATGCCCGCACCGTGGCATTCCGCTACCGCTGCAATCGCTTCCGCACGCGGTGGGTCAATCATCCCCACCATGCCAAGCAGTGTAAGCGTGCCTTCCACTTCCTTATGCGCCAACACGGTGTGTTCTGGCTTTACGGATTTCACCGCAAAGGCCAATACGCGCTGACCGAGCGCGGCGATGCTTTCGGCTTTCGCATTCCAGTAGGCCGTGTCCAATGGTTCGGTTTTGCCATTTGTACCGCGCTGATTCGCGCACATGGCAAGAATGCGCTCCGGCGCACCTTTGACGAACACAAACGCATGGCGCTCATGGTCATGGTTCAGCGTCGCCATGAAGCGGTGTTTGGCATCAAACGGAATCGCATCGGTGCGCGTCCATGCAGCTTGTTCCTTGCGTGCATCCACATCCATTTTACCCACAAAAGCGAGCAGTGCGCCTTCCATCGGGTCACCTTCAACATGCCACACGCCATCATGCTGGCGGAGTGCCGCATCGTTGCAGAGCGCAGCAGCACGGGCTAGTTCCTCCAGCACTGCATGTTCGGAAGGCGACACCTGCGCTTCTTCCAGCTTCAATGCGCCTTGTGGCGCGTAGCCGTCACCCTCCAGCGTAAACAAATGCTGATGCGTCAGCACCGAAGCCACCATCATTTCATTGCGGGTCAGCGTGCCGGTTTTATCGGTGCAGATGACGGACACCGATCCCAGCGTTTCAATCGCGGGCAAGCGGCGCACAATGGCATTGCGCTTGGCCATAGCCTGCACACCCACGGCCAGCGTAATGGTAAGCACGGCAGGCAGACCTTCGGGAATCGCAGCGACAGACAAGCCCACCACCGCCATGAACATTTCGGTAAAATCGTGATGGCCGACGAAATAACCATAGGCCAGCAGCAGCGCGGCGATCAGCAGAATGAAAATCGTCAGCCATTTGGCGAACACTCCCATTTGCGACACAAGCGGCGTAGTGAGCATCTCTACTTCCGAAAGCAGGCCGCTGATGCGCCCGATTTCGGTGCTTCCTCCCGTGGCCACCACCACGCCTTTACCCTGACCGGAAGTCACCAGCGTGCCGGAAAAGGCCATGCAGGAGCGGTCGCCCAGCGGTGCATCCGCCGCTACGGGTTCGATATGCTTTTCCACCGGCACAGATTCACCCGTGAGAATTGCTTCCTGCACACTCATGCCATGAGCAGTGAGCATACGCAGATCGGCAGGCACTTTATCGCCCGCCTCTAACAGCACAATATCACCGGGAACCAGCTGCTCGCCTTCGATGCTGATGCGCTCGCCGCCGCGAATGACATTGGCATGGGGTGCGAGCATATGGCGGATGGCATCCATCGCCTTTTCCGCTTTACCCTCCTGAATATATCCGATGATGGCGTTGGCTACCACCACCGCCAGAATCACGCCCGTATCAATCCAGTGATCGAGAGCCGCCGTCACCACGGCGCAGCCGATCAGCACATAAATCAGGATATTGTGAAATTGCAGCAAAAAGCGCATGAGATTGCTGCGCCGCGCGGCTTCCGGTAAGCGGTTCGCGCCGTATTTTGCAAGCCGTGCACTGGCTTCGCTCTGGTTTAAGCCCGCAGCGGAGGAATCCAGTTGTTTGAGGGCACTATCTAAAACGATATTATGCCATAGCGTATGAATACCTTCTGGTTTTTCTATCTGCATTTACAACGTCCATTCTTAATAAGCCTTCACCGGAGAGACGAAACCATTTGGCTTCAGCGCCAACAGCGAGCACCCCAGCTTTTGTACAATATTTTCTGCCGTATTCCCAATAAAGAAGCCGGGTATGCCCGTGCGCGCCACTGTACCCATCACGAGAATGTCGATTTTCTTATCCACCACATAGTGCGGGATTATCTTATCTGCGCGCCCACGTAAGTGATGCACCTGCAATTTACCCTGAATACCTGATTTCTTGAGTAAGCCCTCCAAAGCAGCACGATGATCGCTTTGCGCGGCACGCACCGTGCGGATCAGCTCATCATCCGATACCTTAACCCATACATTTCCACGCAGATACTCTTCAAATTCATAATCCCAGCAAGAGATGATATTCAATTCACCGCTGCATGTATCGGCGAGAGAGCGGGAAAGTTCAAGCAGTCGCAAGCTAAGGTCATGACCCTCTGGCGCCAAGCTTTGCGGATCAATGGCTACGGCAATTTTAATCTCGTCCCGATGCCTGCTGATTGGTCGTGTCAGCCAAACGGGACACGGACATTTGCGCAGCAACTCCATATCCATTGCCATAAAACCCTTGTCGCCTTCTTTAGGTTCGGCAGCTTTCACCACCAGATCATGGGCATCTTTCAGTACATGACGAATGATGCGAACCGATGGCATGTCGCCGCTTTCCACCTCAATCTGCACAGGCACGTCCGCTTCGCTGACTTTCACCACTTCACGGGTTGCCCTAATCGATTTTTCGAGCTGCTCTTTGAGCGAGGCTTCATATTTACCCTTGTAACTGGCCATTTCCTTGGGAAACTCAGGGCAAACCACCAGGGCTTTGAGTGCAGCCTTATTGTTACGCGCAAGACTAAGGGCTTGTGTCAGCGCTTCGGTTTCATCTGTCACGCCGTGGCTTACGAATAAGATGTTGTGGAATTTCTGCATATGCCCTCCTTGTTTTTTATCAATACGCCTTCACAGGGGAGACAAACCCATTCGGTTTCAGCGCGAGTAGCGAACAGCTCAGTTTTTGCAGGATATTTTCCGCCGTGTTGCCGATGACGAAACTGTAAATGCCCGTGCGTGCCACCGTGCCCATCACCAGAATGTCGATGCCGTTCTTCTCAACAAAATCAGGTATGGCTTGCTCAGGCAGCCCCTTGATATGCTGGATGCGATATTCACCGCCCGTGATCGTGATCGCGGATTTATGTATCAGTGCATCCAACATCGCCCGGTGCTCACTCTGTCTTTTAGCAACCAGCTCATCCAGCTCGCTCTTTGGC
>CAZFOM010000088.1:0-8236 GCA_964520155.1 uncultured Rickettsiales bacterium | reverse complement strand
CGCCTCATCTGCCTCGCGCACGACTAAAGCAAAAATGCTCTGTCATCCCGTGGCTTTGACCACGGGATCTCATGATACAAACTATATGTTGCGACTGGAAGCCTAAGATCCCGCGATCAAGTCGCGGGATGACGACAGGCAAAGTATTCGTTCTCGTAATTCACTATTTTCGCTGTGTGCTGACGCGCGTATTTTTCGTCATCGCGAGTAGCGCCAGCTCCGTGGCGATCCAGTAATTATTAGGTTTCATTTTTCTCTGTCATGCCAGCGTAGGCTGGCATCCAGTATTGATGATGCAATTTCCTCCATCACTTAAGACCCACAACTAACAACTAACAACTAATAACTAATAACTAATAACCGTCACACCCATGTCACCTTAGGTTAATAAGAATACGCCAACCATTTTTCACCCATTTATCTCATAAAGCCTTACCAAAAGCCATTATCTCGCATTTAGACATGCGCTATAAATTCATCCGATTGTTAACCACTTTTACAGTTTTGTTACAGCTCGATGAATAGATTTTGACAGTCTCTAAATCGCCTTGAAACGAACCCCTTATTCAGGTTAAGGTGAACCATGCGTCAAAACAAATATGGTTTTCAGGCAGTTTATGACAAACCAGTTTGCAAATGACAAAAATGGATAAAATCTGATCTAAAATTAATTCAGAATTAGATTTTAACCATTATGATAATGATAATAGTTAACAAAACCGATCGGGGTTTGAATATGGGAATTCAGGATTCTGCAAGAGATGCTGTCAGTGGTATCCGTAATCCGGCACGGTGTTTTGGCGGAAGTGTAACTCTGGGCGTCAGCGGACTTGAAGGTGCGATTCAAGGCATGATGCGACATCATCAGACAAATGCCGCAGCTTTGGGTGCCACGATGCAATCGGAAATTGCACACGGCCAGGCGCGTTAGCGCATCGTATTTGTCACCTTGATACCACAATTGTGGCGCAATCCAGATACTTCCTTGATTTGCCTTAAAAAATCTTTTTCCTTTCTCAAAAAATCTCCCTATAATGCCCACTTTAGAAAACCGCTATGATAGACGGCATGGTAGATAGCTGGGCACACAAAAATCTCGGTAAAAAAGTCACTTCCGATATGCTTCCGGATGCTCCGCTCGATCCGGATCTCCTCGAGAAGGAAGTGGTGGTGCTGGTGCAATCTAGAAATTTCTTCGGAGACAAGGTGTTTTCCTATGTGAAACTCACCTTCTCTAGCCTCAACCAGATGATGAAGAAAATGGTCACCAACGAAGGATTCCTGCCCAGCGACTATGGCACGGTGATTGCGGCAGGGCGGGGTGATCCAAGCGAAGAACTGAAAGAAGAAATGCGCACCACCTATAATCTGGTGGATGTGCCACAACCCGATGAGGCTAGTGCGTCTTCCACCGCCATGGAATCTGCAATCAAAAATGCACCCAAATTTGCAGCCTCGCTCAAAGAAAAACAGGCGGGCAAGCCTGTGGTTTCCAATCCTAAGTTTTTTGATGACGATAAAGAGTAGTCGTTAGTCGCGAGTCGTGGGTCATGACTTACGACTAACGACTACCTCATATGGCATAATCAAAATTCGTATATTGCTCGCGCGGGCAGGCGAGTGCAGATAAGGTTGAAATCAATCCGAGTACACCGAAATTGCAACTCGAAACCGACACGCGCTCGCTGTCCGTTTCCGCTTCGTCGCACATGCCAGAGAACTGCATGCCTTGTGCGTTGAGATTGTTGTAGGCATCGCGCTCAGAATTGACGCGGTAGGCGCCACCCACCGGATGGCCGCTTATGAGATACAGCATCGGCTCTGCCGGTTTTTCCTCGATGCGATCGAATGTGGGAACACCTTCTTGAATAATCACTTCGGTGTTTTCAGTGCCTTCCTTGATCGTTTTCATTTTATTGCGGGTCTTTTTGTTCAGCTCGAGCAACTCATCGCCGCTGCGCGCTGTCATGATGCCCATGCCATACGTCCCGCTATCGGCTTTCACAAAGACATACGGGGTTTCCTTCACGCCGTAATGCGCATAGCGTTCACGCGTGCGATCCAGGATAGTTTGTGCGGCTTCCGCAACTTTCTCAAGGCTCTTTCGTTCATCAAACCGCACCACCCCGCAGCGATGAAAGGCGGCTTCCATGAGCCACGAATCCACCGCGAAGGTGCGGCAAAACGCATCGACCAGCCGGTGATACTGCGTGAAATGCTCGCTCTTGCGGCGGCGGTACCAGCCGTACAAAGGCGAGGGGAATATGGGCTGCGAGAGATGATCCAATAATGGTTGTGCGCCGGATGTCAGATCATGGTTCAAAATCAGCACCTCGGGCGTATAGCCATCGGCAAGCTGCAACTGATTGCCTGCACGCACCACCGGATACTGGGTGATGGATCGCCCGCTGATGCCGCTCAGTTCGATGGGCTCTTTCGTGTCGGGATCCATGCGGCCGATCCGCACCTCAAGACCAGCGTTGTTTAATAATTCCGACAACACAATCAGATTTTCGATATAGCCCAGATTGCGGGTGTGGTTCTCAGGAAGGATCAACGCGCGCGTGGGGATAAACGGCAGGCTGCGGAAGAAATGCCGGAACTCGGCTACCGCGCGATGTTTTGCCGCACCCGACAGGTTGTTGAATCCCGCCGGAAATAAATTGCAATCCACCGGCGCGATCTTAAAGCCTGCATGACGAATATCCACAGACGTGTAGAGCAGGGGTGCCGCTTCCGCGCGTCGCTCATCCAGCCAGTGCTGCACTTCTTCTCCACGCGTATCGAGTAATTGTTTGAGTGTGGCAATGACGGGTGTGATCATGCGGGATTCCGAAAAGCGGGTTTGTGGTGCCAGTCACCAAAGCGCGACATCAGGCAGCCCAGTGCGGCGATTGCTGCGGTGTCGGCTTTGAGGATGCGTGGCCCGAGCGACAGCGGCTGCGTGAAAGGAAGCGCGCGCAACATGGAAAGTTCTGTGTGGGCAAATCCACCTTCCGGCCCAATCAGCACTGCCCACGCAACGGGTTTGGTCGAAAGCAAAGCGGGATTTTCACCGCCACCTGACTCGTCGCCGTAATAAAGTGTGCGCGCGGGATCCCAGCGTGATAATACCTGCTCCAGCTTCGCATCCGGAAGAAGCTCGGGCACATCCATCCGCTCGGATTGTTCAGACGCCTCCTGCATCAACCGCGATAGCCGCGAAGCGTTGATCCGATCCACCACCGTGTAGCGGGTATAGACAAGTTGCACGGCGCGCACGCCCAGCTCCGTGGCCTTTTCGATCACGCTTTCATGCTTTGCCTGTTTGAGTGGCGCGCACACGCACCACGCATCCGGCACGCTTGCCTGCGGACGCAGCGATGAGACGACATCGAGCACCGCGTTCTTTCGCTCGAGCACCCTCACGGTTCCTAGCCACTCGCCATCGCGCCCGTTAAACAGCGCCACGCGATCCTGCGGACGCAACCGCAACACATCTTTCAGGTAATGCGCCTGATCGTCATGCAGGATGACCGGTTCGGAAGGGTGCAGCACGCTCTCGACAAATAAACGGGTGCGCGGGTAGTCGGGATGCTCGGCCATGATTTAATCTGGTACTTAGTGTTGCCTAGTATATAGTTAGCAAATTCGTATCCTTCAACGCCTCCATGCAAAAACTTTCACCCTATCTCAGACTCATGCGGCTACATCAGCCGGTTGGTATCTGGCTGCTGTTCTGGCCGTGCGCATGGGCGATCCTGATGGCATCGCCCGAAATTCCGGTTGCCATGTTGCTACTTTTTCTATGTGGGGCGATGGTGATGCGCAGCGCCGGTTGCATCATCAATGACCTGTGGGATCGGGACATTGACCGTCAGGTGACACGCACAAAAACCAGACCGCTTGCCAGCGGTGAACTTACGACGAAGCAGGCGGTTACGCTGCTGCTGGTGTTACTATTAATCGCGCTTGGTATTCTCGTGCAGTTACCGCTGCTGGTATGGGGGCTTGCGGTGGTGGCATTGCTATTGGTTGCAACCTATCCGCTCATGAAACGTATCACCTGGTGGCCACAGGCGTTTTTAGGACTCACGTTTAATGTTGGCGCATTGATGGGCTGGGCAGCGATCACCGAAACCATTACGCTGCCTTCGGTGGTGCTCTATACGGCGGGCATGTTCTGGACGCTGGGCTATGATACGATCTACGCGTATCAAGATCGCACGGACGATGCGCGCGTGGGGGTGAAATCGAGTGCCCTGCGTCTGGGTGAAAATGGGCATGTTGTGATTGCGGTGTTTTATGTTTTGAGCGCCCTGTTTCTGATGCTCGCTGGTATTCTCTCGACGCAAAGTGATGGATTTCTGATCGGAGTAGGGGTGTTTGCGTTTCATCTTCTCTGGCAGGTGATTTCGCTTGATATTAGGGATTCTGAGCGCTGTATGCGGGTATTTCGCAGTAATCAGGTGGCGGGTGCCATTCCTGCGGCGGCACTTCTTCTTGAGCGTGTTTTTTGATTGCGTCTATACGCTAAACAGATTAAGCCTCGTCGGATTTTATTTCCAATGAGGAGGATCCTGTGACACTGACCGATCTCGTCATTGCCAACCTGACGTCTCCCGCGATTTTATGTTTTTTCTTAGGGATCGTGGCAACGCTCGTCAAAAGTGATTTGCGCATCCCGCCAGCCGTTCATGAAGCCATCTCACTCTATTTGTTATTTGCGATTGGCCTCAAAGGCGGCTTTGCTATTGCGAACAGTTCTATTCACGAATTGATCAAGCCTGCGATTGCAACCCTGATCATCGGCATCGTGACCCCGTTTATCGCGTTCTGGGCGGCGCGCAGCTTCGGAAAACTCAATGCACAGAATGCAGCGGCGTTGGCTGCACATTACGGGTCGGTTTCAGCGGTGACCTTCATGGCGGCGATCAGCTTTGCCAAAATCTCCGCGATCGAAACCGAAGCATTCCTGCCGGCGCTCGTTGCGCTGCTCGAAATCCCCGGCATCCTTATCGCGCTCGTGCTGGTGCATCTGTATCATCGCGGTGCGGATACGAAAGTCAGTGCTGTGGTGCATGAAGTGCTGACCGGAAAAACCATGATGCTGCTGATCGGCGGTGTGATCATCGGGGTGATTTCGGGTGAAAAAGGAAAAGTCCTGATCGCGCCGGTATTCACCGATGCGTTTCAGGGCATTCTCACTTTCTTCCTACTCGAGATGGGGATCATCGCGGCGCAACGCTTGCGTGAAATGCGTGAGTCGATCGGATTTCTCATCGCTTACGGAATTATTCTGCCGCTGCTGTTTGGCACGTTTGGCGCGTTCATGGGCTATTTCTCCGGCCTTTCGATCGGAGGTTCGATGGTGCTTGCCACGATGGCTGCCTCCGCTTCCTATATTGCCGCGCCCGCTGCGGTGAAAATCTCCATCCCCACGGCGAATCCCAGTATCTATCTTACGTCATCACTCGGCATCACGCTGCCGTTTAACCTGATTGTCGGTATTCCGTTATACTATCAGCTCGTGAAATGGATCTTTGAACATCTGGGCGCACCCGTGGTCGCGGGGTGATATAGTCATTTCCTTTATCATTTCTGCTTGCTGCAAACGAGACGTTTTTGCGCTCCGGTTCTCAAAACGTCTCATTTTCGCTAACCAGAAATGATAAAGTTAAACAACTATAGAATTTCCGGCGGCGCGTGATAATGGGTGATAAATAGTTCATATAATACAGCAATATATCATGTTACGGAAAAAACTTCGCATTTAGGTAAAATTTGCCGCTTTTCTTTAATAATTTTTAACTATTCATGCGTCATAATCGTTTCTAGGGTCGCAGAAAATCTGACCCGGAAACAGGGCAATATAGCCCGTCCGATGGGAATAATAAAAACGATACCATTGCCAACAGAACGAGTGCTTATGTTTGTTTTCGGTTCCGACCCCAGACTTGAGGAATATCAGCCGCACCGCGACCTCTTTACACCCAAGCCGGAACAGCCCGCCGAGCACGAAGGGGTGCTTGAAGAAAAGCTCAAAATCTACTCGCTCGCGCTACTGGATGCAGGAAAAGTCGTCTATACCTGGAATTTGAATCAGCATGCGTTCTCCTGGAGCGAGAATGTCGCAACCGTGGTGCCCTTTACGGTAGATTCCCGTCTGAAATCCGAAAGCTACTGGCTGTCGCTTATTCACCCCGATGATCAACAACGCTTTGCCGATCTGCGCGAGCGCATGTTGATCCAGCAGGGGCATATGGAAATTCACTATCGGCTGGTGCCGGGTAATGGAAAGACCTATCTGGTGCGCCAGACCGGCCATGCACAAACCAAAGACGATGGCAGCCATGTTGTGATCGGCCTGCTCGATTTTACCGAGCAGCAGGATATTGTTCACGCACCGTCTATGACGAATGCATCCTCACATGCGTCCTATCACGCGCAGGATTTCGTCGAGCATGATTATCCCGCCGTATTCCTGAACCGTCTGAAGAGTGTGATCGCCTATTGCCGGACACAGGATAAAACCGGTGCGTTGATCGTGGTGAATATCAACAATCTCGCGATGATCATCAATGCGTATGGTCATGCCGCCTCCGAAACCGTGATGACGCAACTGGCTGAAGCGGTTCGTCATGTCGTAGGCAAGGATGATACGGTGGAGCGCGTGCACCGTGATCAGCTCGGAATTATCACCGTCTGCAACGGTGCGGACGTATCCACCATGGTTGCCTGCATCCAGACCGCGATTCAGAATTATGGCGCGACTTCTTCGGTCGGATCGCTGCATGTGACTTGCACCGTGGGCAGCGTCGATTTCCCTGCCTCTGCCAATAACGCCACCGATGCGCTGGATAAAGCCTATATCGCACTTAACAGTGCGAGCGGCATTGCCTACCGCGCATTCGAGGATACACGCGAAGATGGAATGCTCAACCGTCAGCAGATGGGGCTTGCCAATTATCTGCGGAAAGCCATTCAGGAGAATCGCCTGCGCCTTGCATTCCAACCGATTGTGGAAAGTGCCACAGGGCATATCGCGCACTACGAAGCGCTCTTGCGCCTGATCGGTGATGATGGCAAGATCAGTTCCGCCGGTGCCTTGATCCCGATTGCCGAGCGTATGGGGTTGATCGATATGATTGACCATATCGTGCTCGATATGGTGATGAAGGAACTCGAAGCCTCGCCGAAAATTACGCTGGCGTTCAATGTCTCCAACCTCACCACCGATAATCAGGCATGGCTCGATCATGTGTCGCAGTATCTGCGCGGCAAGCCGCACATCGCTTCGCGCATGATCGTGGAAATCACCGAAACCGCTGCCCAGCGCGATCTGCGCCGCACCGCATATTTCGTCGCATCGCTGCAGGCGCTTGGTTGTCAGGTGGCGCTCGATGATTTCGGTTCGGGCTACACCTCCTTCCGCCAGCTCAAATCGCTGTCGGTGGATATGGTGAAAATTGACGGCGCCTTTATCAAGGATCTCGTCGATAACACCGATAACCGCTTTTTCGTAAAAACCCTACTCGACTTCACCAAAGGGTTTGGGTTACTATCCGTTGCCGAATTTGTGGAAAAAGGTGAAACCGCAAAAATGCTGATGGAACTCGGTGTGGATATGATGCAGGGCTATTATTTCGGTAAACCCGAAAACTTCCGCGGCTGGGTCAATCAGGGTGAGTTCAATCGTAAATGAGTGCCGAAAAGAAATTCACCTCCTTAGTGAAACCGCTCGATCCCGAGACTGCCCAGAAAATCCAGCAATCTTTGTGTGGCTTTATGGCAGAGTTTGGGGATTCCACACATATCAGCCCTCCCGCAGAAGGCGAAACGCGGAAACCAGCGAAGTATTGTTTTCTTACACCGGCAGCGTTTGCGGTGGTGACCGATCCTGTGAAAATGGATGAAATGTCATTTTGGCATACGATACCCCACGGCTCATCCATGGTAGTGATCAAACCATCTGAGGATGGCATTGATCATACAAAGTCCTCCGCGAGCTGGGCAATCGAAACACTCAGGCAGTGTATAAAAAATAAAATGCTTCCCATCGGCAAAGTCAGAATAAACCCCGAGGGTCTCGGGCCGCTGATGCTGGTCGCTGATTCCTGGGCTGACATGATCCAAGGCCTTAATCAGTTGGTCGGAGAGAAATTCAAAATTACAGCGACTCAGGGCGCGTCCATCTCGTCTCGAAGCGCCTAACTCGTTGATTTATAGTGTTTGATTCGATAATTTGTCATCATAC
>CAZFOM010000087.1:0-8248 GCA_964520155.1 uncultured Rickettsiales bacterium | reverse complement strand
ATCCCATCCTCTCCGCCATTGATTCGTAGTTAAGCTATTGTAACAAGGATGTCTTGTGACAATTTTTATTATAGAAGATGAATCTCATGATGAATGGTGCGGAGAGTTTACTTCGTACGAAGACGCTCTCAAAGAGTTAAAAGCTAGAGCAAATCTTCCTTGGGATACTGCACCAAATCAATGTCCATGCATGAATTGGAAAACCTGCAGCAGAAATTATGAAATTATCGAATTCGATAATTCAAAAGATGGACATTGGAAAGTAATGTCAAGAACCCCAATCTTTGAAATATCATCTAAAGGTGTAATCTGGAATCCTAACCTCCATAATCTATAAACATAAAACATGTGCGCACGCTGTGATATAATGCTCCTTGATTTTATTCTTGTACACCATTCCTCCCTCATGACATGATTTCGCGCCATGGATTCAACATCTCCTCCTAGCTCCCAAACCAAGGGTAAATTTCTACGCACGCAGCAACTAGTGCTCCTTGGGATTGCGGCTATTGCCTTCATTATTGGATGGTTCGATGGGTTGAATGGATTTGCCCACAGCATTGAAAACACCCATGCGGGTCAAGCGGTAGTGATGGTAAACATGCGGTGGAACATAACTTTTAGCTTACCATTAGTTTCCGTTGTGGCGTTGGTTTTGGCCGGCATCGCTTATCGGCGACAACAGCTTTTTAATGTAAAAACTTTGGTGGTGTCTGGTGTGATTACGGTGGTTACAGTGATCGCACTTAGCATAAGCTCCTTAATCGGTTTCGATAGCTGGATTGAAACGCAGGGCTATGAACGCTGTACGGCACTCGATATCACACAAGGCATAACGCGCCATGGAGCACGGAATATCGAATCCTCCGCATGGACACTTATAGGGCAATGCCAAGAACGGTGATAGAACAGGCTGCTCGAATTCTATCCTAAGGAAATCAATAAAATAGGTAAACGCATCAAGAAATTTGAATCAATCAAACAATTTTGGTTGCAAAAATCCGATCTTTAGTGAGATTTCTCCTGCTCAATCAATCATTTTTTTTAGAGAATAGGTTTGTGTAGCGACATTTAGCACTATTTGAATATGACGATGAAGACAGGTGACTTTATACATTCGGAACTTCCATGCAAGCTCTGCAAGGAAACACAAGCAAGGGTGATTTCAACTGAAGGCCGGCACGGTCAATCGCTTACCACGGTGATCTGTATCGGATGCGGGTTGATACACAGCCATCCCATTCCCACCAAAGTGGAGCTGGACGAGTATTACCGCACGCACTACCGCAACGATTACAAAGATACCTATACGCCAAAGCGTAAGCATATTCTGCGCTATTCACGCAATGCTATCGAACGCCTGGAGCGCCTAAAACCCTTTATCGCGTCTGGAAAACTGCTCGATGTCGGAAGTGGAAGTGGTGAATTCGTCTATATCGCTAAGCGTGCTGGTTTTGATGCAAGCGGCCTTGAGCCGCATGAAGGATATTCCGATTACACGCGCAAAATGTTTGATGTGAATATCATCACTGCACCGCTCGAAAAAGCCGCGATTGCACGCGAACAATATGATGTCATTACCCTGCATCATGTGCTGGAGCATCTCCAATATCCACTCACGTCACTCAGCCTGTTGAATGAATGGCTGAAACCGGATGGTATTCTCATGGTGGACGTCCCCAACATCGAAGAAAGCAGGCATTCACCCGATAGCCGTTTCCACTACGCGCATATCTATAATTTCAATCACCGAACATTGTCGGCTTTCTTAGAGAAAGCCGGATTTTCCGTCATTCGTCACCCTCAGAATCAAGCGACCATATTGGCCGCAAAAAAAGTGGAAGCACCGGATCGGGAACGGGTGATTGCCATGCCGGAAAATTATACTCACTTATGGTCTATTCTTACAGCAGAGGGATCTCAGGAATTACATCGAAAAGGAAAGCCGCTACTTCGCCTGCTGCGTAAATGCTACCTCTATCCGAAGGAAATCATCGCATCTTGCCTGTATCCAGATGCGAGATCGATAGCCGAGCATGTGTTTCGCAAATGGCAGCAGAAGAACGCATTGCAAACCACCTGATATTTTTCTGGTCTGTCGCCGTAAATTATGGCTAGTGATCAGCCATGTCACGCATCCCCTTACGCCAGCATCGCGTTATCCGTTTTTTGCTGAAACTACTAGTGTACTACATCATCTGTGTACTGGCACTAGGGCTGCTGTATCGCTTTGTTCCTCCTGTTTCCACCTTGATGCTCGCGGATCTGGTGACGTTGAATGGCTATTCGCGCGATTCGGTATCATTAAAAGAGGTCAGTTCGCATGTGCTTCGTGCGGTGATACGCGCCGAAGATGGGCGCTTCTGCGATCATTACGGGGTGGACTGGCATAGTGTGAATATGGCGATTGAAGAAGCGGTTGAAGAAGGTGAGCCTGCGCGTGGTGCTTCAACCATTTCGATGCAGGTGGCAAAAAATCTGTTTTTATGGCCGCACCGATCGTTTGCTCGCAAGGCACTGGAAGTGCCTATTGCGATGTATCTCGATCTGATCTGGCCGAAATCGCGCATGATGGAGGTGTATCTGTCGATTGCCGAATGGGGAGATGGGATATACGGAATCGAAGCTGCAGCGAAAACCTATTTCAAGAAATCCGCAAAGCACCTGAGCGCATGGGAAGCCGCCGCACTGGCCGGAGCACTGCCCAACCCACTCAAGCGCAAACCCAGTGCCCCTTCCCCGTTTTATAAAAATTATACACAGAACATTCTGGTCGGTATGTCAGCAAGTGACATATCCTGCCTTACGCGGCGATAGTTTGAGCAAATAGCACCGGCTTGATTTTCTGCACCAGCTCCATCGCGGCGATCCATACTTCTTCGATGCGTGAAGTCATTGCCCAATCACTTGTGGCTGCAAGTCCCAGCCGTTCATCCATATACGGCCCCGCCTGACGGGTCTCATCTACAATTGCATATCGCCAGCGGTGCGTATGCAGAAAATCGGCTTTCGTAATGTCGATACCGGTGGAATTTGAGAAAGCCTCGCTTAATAGTGCCTGCGCGGTATTCATATCCGCATCGATATGTTCTTCTGCCCAGTGATTGCGCGAATGCGCCACCAGACAAGTGACATCGCCATTACGGCCTGGTTTGCTGGAATTAACGGATATCCATTTGATCGGATTATTGTGTACTTTGGCGGCAATCCATTCCCGATCCCACGGTTTGTTGAAACCAATCATCATGGCGTAGCAGCCATAGAGTTTTGCCTGCGCGAGTGGTTCATCTTTGGTTACATGACCGGAAAACAACGCATTTGCTTGTGCGGGAGGAGCGGTGGAAATCACCCAGTCAAAACGCCCTAACTCCTTACCTTCCTTATCTTTCAGATGCCAGCCGTCTTTTTGTTTTCTGCTGATCGGAGCAATTTCCACCTGCAACTGTAACGGAATGTCCTTTGCCAGATATTTGCACAGGCTATTCATGTTGGGAGAGGCTACCAAATGTTTTTCAAACCACAGGCGCTTGGTAATTTTCTTTCCCGCTTCGATATTGATGACTTTGCCTGTCCATTCCGCAACCATCCCAGTTTCGATATAGGGTGTCAGAAATTTCTGAAACGCCTTGGTGCGCGCCGTGAAACACTGGGCGCCATGATCGAAATAAAACGGATCGGCATAGCGCGTCGCCATGCGCCCGCCCACTCCGCGTGCTTTCTCATACACCTGCACATCCGCAGCGTCTTTCAGTTCATGCGCCAGCACCAATCCGGAAATACCAGCACCGATTATGGCAATACGCGGTCGCATTAGAACTTCAACACTCGAATCAGGTTAAAATATAGAAAGTGAGGTAGTAGAGAAAGTAGCTTTAGAAAATAGGAAAATTGCTTGGGAAAGTGAATCTCAAAGAAGGAACAATTCAGTCCTGAAACGATATTTCGAGCCGCCTGCGAAGGAGTAATGATAAAGGGCATTTTGAAGGTATTTTTAGCCGTGAGCCGCGTTTCCACAAATCCCGGGTTAATCACCTGAACCTTGATGTTCGTATCCGACAGATCCGCCTTGAGGTTCTCGGCGAAATGCATGAGGGCGGCCTTACTGGATCCATAGCCCTGCGCGGCGGGCAACCCACGATAGCCAGCAACACTGGCCACCAGCGCAATATGCCCCTGATTGCGCGCGATGAATGCAGGAAGAATCAAGGAACAGACACGCAGTGCACCGCGATAGTTAATGTCGACCATCTGTTCGATTTTACCCAGATCAAACTGGCGGGCATTCATCGGCTCATACGCACCGGCATTATAGATTACGAGATCTACCGATGGCCATTCTGTACGAATTCTTTCCCATGCCGCCTTGATCGACTCAAGATTCGTTACATCGAGTGGCGCTACCAGATGCCCTTGCGAATCGAGTCCGCTCCTGACGGTTTCGAGTTTCTCCGCGTTGCGGGCGGATAAAGCAATAAGTGCGCCTTGCTTCGCCAGCTCCATCGCAAGCGCAGCGCCGATGCCTTCACTGGCTCCTACTAGCCAAATACGTTTTCCGTTCAGCATTATTTTTTACGGAAGGTAATAACGAGTTCACCGACGGTTAAGCCAAATTTTTTCATTTTGGTTCGGTTAATCAGGGTTTTTTCATCGAGCAGATACATCCAGTCATCCATCGTGAGTTTGATCGTATCTCCGTTTGCGCGCTTGGCATTCAGCACATAATTCATGTTTACTGCGTTGCCAAACTGCTTGCCGGTTGCTTCGCCGATCACATCTGCAGCGGTGGCCGTGAAATGATGGTCATCCTTAAAGGTGATATGCCATGTGCGCTGATCCTTGCGGCCATCGCTATAGACGAAATGTTCCTCAAGCGTGCCTTTGTTACCATCCCATGTGCCGGTCATCGTGATGTAGAATTCCAGATCGGCTTTGCCCGTCATATCAAAGAAGATTCCCCACGCCTCAAGCGTCCCGTTCAGATACTCACGGATATCGAGTTTGGGTTTCTTTGCGGCATAATCTTCCGGCGTGATGCTGCTGCATCCTCCCAGCAGAAACGCCATACTTCCAAGCAGCATACATAGTTTTTTCATGAGATTCTCCGTATCGTATCGAGTGGACTGATATACAGTAGACATAGGGCGAGCAACTTGAACATACAAGGCAGCAACGCATAGCTGATAGATAAGGCATGAAGATTCGCTTGTGCATCCTCCGGCGTATAGCCAAGAAGTGCCAGCATCGGCAAAGCAATCCCTGCTGCAAGCGCCAGCGTAAATTTACTGATGAAATTCCAGATACCAAATTCGATCCCGCCGCGATCGGTTTTATGAGACAACACATCCGCCAGCATCGAGGGCAATATGGCGAGATCCCCGCCAAGCGCTGCCCCTGATAGCAAACAGATGATAAGGAATGCGGTCACCTGTCCTTCACCAAGCCCGTACGCCCAGACGAAGGAGCTGATCGCGAGCGCCATTGCCCACATCAGGCTTCTGCGCTTGCCGATGCGGGCAGCAAGCCACGTCCAAAATGGCATGGATAGCACCGCGCTTAAGAAATAAATGCCCAGGAACGTGCCACTTTGTGATTCGGCCTTTAGTACATCGGATACAAAAAAGAGAAACAGGGTCGCGGTAATCGCGGGCGGGATTGCATTGGCAAAGAACACGGCAAATACCCAACGCAACATCGGATTGCGCTTTACTTCCTCCCACGGGGATTCCGATGTACTCGTGCGTGAATACTCAAATTTCTGGGTGATGAGCCACACGGCTACACCAGCAACCAGTACGCCTATAAATGTAATCGAAAACCACTGATAGGCTTCTTTCTCGCCTAACGTTTGCGCAAGCACTTGCGGCAGCGCCGACGCAACCAACACTCCGGCAATGATGAGGGACTCACGCCAGGCAGAAACCCTTACCGTTCCAGTATAATCCTGCGCCAGTGAAAGCCCTCGTGTGTAAAGCTGCATCGACAGCACACTGTACGCAAGATAGGTAGAGGTCATCAGGATGCCCAGCCATATCCCCGCATTGGTTTGCGTGGCAAAATCGGGCAGCGCAAACAGTCCGGTGACGCCTGCTCCCATGACGAGCGCCGCGATCAGCAGAGCGGATTTACGGGCAGCGGGAAAGCGGTCATTGCACCAGCCAATCCATGGATCCGCCAAACAATCCAACAAACGCGTCAGAAACAGGATGCCACCGATCACGGATAGGGATAAGGGCAGATATTCGGCATAGTATTTCGGTAAATGCACATAGAGCGGCAGTCCGATAAACCCAACCGGAAAACCGAGTATCGCATACGCAAATAATGACCGACGCGTCAGTACGCTTGGCATGGAGGTTATTTCAGATTCAGAAGATCACGACGCAGTGATGGTTCCGAGGTTTTTGCAGACAACCAGATATCGAAGAATGCGACCGCGAAATCACGAGATTTGATCGAACGCCGCATCTTACCGTTGTAATAGAATGATACCCCATAATTAGGGCGGAAAACCGCAGTGATGCGATCGCCCTCCTTCACGTCTGGAAAGGATTTCTCGAGGTCATACCGCCATGCGGCACCTTTACCGTGAATACGCTCCATTTCCACAATCGTGCGATCCACCAGTTGCTTGGTAGTGAATTCATACTGATACACGATCGTCAGCGCAAACGGTGTGTCATACGACCAGCGCGGCGAATCCGTCCACACGGAAGCATCATAGATATGCATGAAAAACTTATAGAGCTCGGCCTCTCCATAGGGAGAGGTGGCTTTAACATATTTCTCCAATTCGGGTGGTTTACCACTCGCGAGCACTGGCGACGACCAGAGCAGCACCAGAGAAAGAACAGAGATCAGCAGATTACGCATGTACCAACTCGATCTGCACGACATTGGTTCGGCTGTTAGCAAAAGACGCCGCGCACATGTGGAGGTAAATGCGCCAGCTACGGATGAATTCCGTGGAATAGCCTAACGCGCGGATGGCCGGCTCACTCGCATCAAAGCGGTTGAGCCATTCGCGCAAGGTGCGCGCGTAATCCTGACCAAAGGAAAATACATCCTTACACACCAGTCCGGATTTCTCGGCAAATTCATTGAATTTTTTGACCGAAGGCAATAGACCGCCTGGAAATACATAATGGCGAATATAATCGCTGGTTTTGAGATACTGATCGAAGGCGTAATCCTTGATTGTGATCGTCTGCACCATCGCCACCCCATCCTTCGCCAGACGATTCTTGAGTGTGCGGAAATAATCCGGCCAGTAGCGGATACCCACGGCTTCAAACATCTCGATGGATGCGATTGCATCGAACTTGCCTTCCACATGGCGATAGTCCTGAATACGAATATCGGCGGCATTGCCCAGTCTGCGCAATGCAAAATCATGCTGCTGACTCGATAACGTCAGCCCCGTCACCGCATGTCCGCGCGAAGCTGCCTGCTCCGCAAATCCGCCCCAGCCGCAACCGATTTCGAGCACGCGCTTTCTTCCATCGGTGATGCGATTCAAGATGCGCTGATATTTATTCGCCTGCGCGACTTCAAGGGGGGTATGTTCATCCGTATAGAGCGCAGATGAGTAGGTCATGCTGGGATCCAGCCACAATTTATAAAAATCGTTTCCGACATCGTAATGCGAGCGGATATTGCTGCGGCTGCCGCTGACACTGTTACGGCGAACCACATGATTTAAGAACTGGTACCACAACTGGCTTAGCCAGCTTCCTCTGGAGGCCGCATCCAGATGCTCCAGATTATCAATGAAAATACGAAACAACGACTCAAGATCGGGACTATCCCATAAGCCCTGAACATAACTCTCTCCCAGCCCGACATCGCCGCGGCTGGCGATGATCTGCGCGGCCTTCCAATCTTTGATGTGCCAGTGCGCGACGGTTCCTGGTTCTGCTCCCTTAATTTCGCGTATCAGGTTTTCCGGTGTTCTGACATACAGCGTTCCAATCTGAATACCCTTTTCAAGCGTATCAAAAACAAAGCGTTGAACCATTTTAGACGAAAGCATCATCGCGTGATTTCCTGTGCGGGTGGTGGTGGTTTTTTTCTGAACCGGATTCCTTTCATTACCAGCCTGAGCGCATGATAATGGATGAGTCCGATGACCTTCAAAGTGACGAGAGGATAGCGAAAAAAACAACGAAGGAAAGCCCGATCATCAAGCAGTATCCGGCGGCCAATCATAGATGTTGATAGAATCTTCTCATTATCAATGTAATAGTCTATC
>CAZFOM010000086.1:0-8283 GCA_964520155.1 uncultured Rickettsiales bacterium | reverse complement strand
CTGCTCCATTACCTCCGCCTGCTACCTTGCCTCCACTGGAAACGCCTGAACCCATGCCGGCGCTGGATCTGCCTGCTCTGAAAGACGAGGTCAAACCGCAGGAAGAAAAAACGAAAACAGAGAAGAAATCCGAGAAAAAATCGGACAAAAAGGAAGAAAAGAAACCAAGCGAAAAACCAAAGAAAGATGAGCTTGTTGTTTTCAACAACGACAAGGATACCAAGCAGGATACCCAACCAGCGGATGTAAAACCAATCGTCAAATTGCCCGTTCCAGAACCATTGCCAGAACCGTTACCGGAACCTTTACCTGATCCGCTTCCGACACCCCCAGCACCACTGCCCGAACCTGTGCCGGAAGTGCCTGCGATGCCACCGCTTCCTGCTCCCGTACCGGATGTAACCGCGACCCCTTCGATACCGACGGAGCTTCCTTCTGCACCGGAAGTACCGATGGTTCCGCCTGTGCCACCAGTAGATACACCTGCTCCAGCCCCGATGGTGACACCCTCCGCACCCTCTGCGGAAGAAACCTCTCTATTCTCCAGCATGAAGCGTAGCTTCGGTAAGTTCATCGGTGCGGAACCTGAAACAAGTGCCCCGCCACCTGCGCCAGCAGGCCTTCCTCCGGCACCGGTTGAAACTCCTCCTGTTGTACCATCTCCTGATGCGCTGCCACCCGCACCCGTGCCCGCGGGAATGGAGCCGGTCAAAGTACCTGAGAAAGAACAAATAGCACCACCACCACCCATTCCAGAACCCGCTCCTTTAGCGGTTCCTGAGCCACCAGTTGCGCCACCATCGGAAATGCCGCCGCTGCCCGTGCCGCCTTCCGCACCTGAGGTACCCGCGTTACCGCCGCTATCGAAACTGGATGAACCGACTGCAGCACCAGCAGCAGAAGCCCCGCAGCTTCCTCCATTGTCCATGCTGAATGAACCGGCGCCCAAAGCCCCGACTGCGGTAGAACCGGTGACATCGGGTGATGTTCCGTCGCTACCCGAATTGCCTGCACCCGCCCCGTTAGATGCTCCACCGCCGCCACTGCCTTCTGCGCCAGAACTTGTTCCACCCATGCCTGCTCCTGAGCCGATGCCGGAGGTGAAGCCGTCCGATCTCGGACTGCCGGCCTTACCAAATGCAGCGGATGTGCCGCCTGCGCCACCCGCGCCACCGCAAGATATTGCATCACTGCCGCCTGCGGATTCGACGCCCGCCGCAGCGACAGATGCACAGACCGGTGCGCCGGATTACCGTATTGTGTTCAACTCCACTGAAACGGATGTGCCGCTGTCCAAGCATGAGGAGCTGAATGCCTTGGCCGAAAGACTCCATACCACCAAAAACGCACGGGTGAATCTGATGGCGTATGCAGGCGGCACAGGCGAGGAGAGCGGATCGTTCCCCAAACGCGTGTCACTCGCGCGTGGGGTGGCGGTGCGTGCTTATATTGGTGACTATCTGGAATCCAAGCATGGGGGCGATGCGAGCAAGGAAGTGCTGCAGCGTATCAACGTCAAAGCCATGGGCAGTCGCAATGCAGGCGGTGAGCCGGATCGTGTGGATCTGTTTGTGATTCAGTAGAAGAGTTGGAGAACTGAAGATGTGAAGAATACGAGAGTTACGACATTCCTCACATCTGCCCATCTTCAATTCCCCCTCTACACCCCTTGCGAAAACTGGAGCGTTGCAAGCCGTGCGTAATGTGGGCTGGTTTGCAGCAGCGATTCATGCGTGCCGATGGCCGCAATTTTTCCCTGATGCAGCACGATGATGCGGTGTGCGTTCATCACCGTGGAGAGGCGATGCGCAATCACCAGTGTGGTGCGGTTTTTCATCAGTATTTCGATCGCATTTTTCACGTTTCGTTCGTTTTCCGAATCGAGTGCGGAAGTGGCTTCATCCAGTAGCAGAATGGGGGGATTCCTCAGAATGGCGCGCGCAATGGCGATGCGTTGTTTCTGCCCGCCGGACAGGCGTACGCCTTTTTCACCGAGATAGGTATCGAACCCGTCCGGCATTGCCTGAATGAATTCGAGCGCGGAAGCAGCTTCGGCAGCGGTGATAATGTCTTTGACGGGCGCTTCAGGACGGCCACAGCGGATATTCTCCCACACATTGCCGGAGAAAATCACCGGATCCTGCGGCACCAGACCGATTTGTCCGCGCAGCACAGAGAGATCGAGTGCGCGTATATCAATGCCATCCAGCAGAATGCGGCCGCGCGTTGGATCATAGAAGCGTAACAACAACTGAAACAGCGTCGATTTTCCGGCGCCCGACTGCCCGACCAGTGCGATGGTCTCACCAGGTGCCACGTCCAAAGAGAAATCAGACAGGGCTTCGCGGTCAGCGCGCGCAGGGTAGTGAAATCCCACCGAGTCAAACCGCAACGCACCCCGCACCGGAGAAGGCAGAGGGACGGGACGGGAGGGAGATGCAATCGTAGGAGAAAGTGCGGCCAAATCCATCAACCGTTCGGCGGCGCCGGCGGCTTGTTGCAGCTCGCCATAAAACTCACTCAACGCGCCGAGCGAAGATGCGACGATCACCGCATAAAAAATAAAAGCAGACAGCTGCCCGCCGCTGAGAGTACCTTCGAGCATCTGCGATCCGCCGATCCACAGCACGGTGATGATTGCCGTAAAAATCAAACCAAAAATCAGGGCAAACAACAGCGCTTTGGCGTTGATGCGCTGTTTCGCGATCGACTGAATCTCGACCAGTTCACGCTGAAACTGGTCGAGATGATGATGCTCCAGCCCGAAGGCCTTCACCGTACGGATGCCAAACAGCACCTCCTCGGTGTGGCTTCCGAGTTCGGCGACTTTCTGTTGCGAGCGGTAGGTGTGTTTGCGCACCTTGCGTCCAATCAGCAGGAGCGGCACCAGCACCAACGGCATGATCAGGCTGACATAGGCGGTAAGTTTCATGCTGGTGACAAACAGCATCAGGATTCCACCTAATGCGAGTATGCCGTTACGGAATGCAAACGGGATGGAAGATACGAGTGATTGATGCAGCAACACCGTATCGCCGATCAGCCGTGACACCAGTTCGCCGGTACGGGTGGTTTCAAAAAACGGTGCATCCATAGCGATCACGCGGGCGAATACATCTCTGCGGATATCGGCAATCACCCGTTCGCCCACCCGCAGCATCAGCATGACGCGCGCGTAGGAAGCAAGCGACAGCAGTGCCACCACCCCCAGCATGATGAAAAAGGCCTTGTCGAGCAATCCCCCGCGACCTTCGCTTAAGCCTTCATCCACAAGGTACTTCAACGCCGCACCGAGTCCGAGCATGGCGGCGGAAGTAAACACCAGTGCCACAACCGCCCACAGCAGCATACGCCCATGCGGGCGGAGGTAGCCGTAAATCGCCCTTAAGTGACGGATGTCTCCTTTTTCCGATGGCGGCAGGTTTGAAATCGGCGGCATGGTTACACAGTGGTAAAAGAAAAAGGTTTTCCAGCAAGTTGCGACAGGTCGGCAGAAAGCACCTGATGCAGGGTGGTTCCCTCCGTGAGGCGCCACTGACCGGTCACATGACGAAAATGTAATCCGCCGCTTACGGGCGATGACAGCCACAATTCGCGGTTAATCGCATGTTTGCTGATCACGAATTGTTTACCCGTCGGCAATTCTATGGTAAGCACCCCGCTGGCAATGTCCGCCTCGATTTCGCCGGTTTCGTCCTGAGTCTCGATCTGGTCGAGCAGGGCGGTCAGGCAGCGGTCGGCAACGGTGTGGTAGGTGGTTTCTTCCATACGTCTAACAGATGTGAAAAAACAAGCGGCGTCACTATAATCATGTCATGGTTTCAGGCAATGTTTAAGCGCGGAAAAAAGCGCAAGCCACGCGGCGGCACACGCCGGCGCGACCCGAAGCTCATCTCTGAGCGCACGCCGTCTAAAGGCAGATCCATCGCGCCGAAAGACTATGCGCCATCCAGAGTGACGCGTACATCGCGCCGCGGCTGGATAGTGACGTTCAAGGTCTGCCTGCTGTTATTCATGGTCGGGCTGGGCATTCTGTTTTACTATTCCTATGACCTGCCAGATGTGCGTAATCTCGCAGCACAGGTTAAAAAACCAAGCGTCGTGGTGTTGGCACAGGATGGCAGTATCATCGGCACCTACGGAGATGTGTATGGCGATGCGCTGAAATACGAGGAATTTCCCAAACACTTGATTGATGCGGCACTTGCCACGGAAGACCGTAATTTCTTCTATCATTTCGGACTCGATCCGAAGGGTATTTTGCGGGCGTTGTGGGTCAATTATCGCGAAGGGCGGGTGGTGCAAGGGGGAAGCACCATCACGCAACAGCTTGCGAAGAACCTGTTTCTGACGCCGGATCGCACCATGCGGCGCAAAATTCAAGAAGCGCTGCTTTCGTTGTCGCTTGAGTGGCATTTCACCAAGAAGGAGATTCTCACTCTTTATCTTAACCGCGTCTATCTGGGAGCGGGTAATTTCGGTGTCGATGCGGCGTCGAAACTGTATTTCGGTCATTCTGCCCGACAGATCAATATGGGCGAGTCCGCGATGCTGATGGGGCTGCTCAAGGCGCCCTCGCGTTTTTCACCGACCAATAATCCCGACCTGTCGGAGAAGCGTGCCTGGCAGGTGCTGCTCAACATGGTGGATGCCGGCATGATCACGCAGACGCAGGCGAAGGCAGCGCGGCAGCAGTTGGAAGTGGCAGAGAATTTCCGCGATCAATCCATTTTTTCACCCTACTACTTTGCCGATTGGGTAATGGAAGAATTGCCCAATTATATTGGTGAGGTGAAAAACGATGTGATCGTGAAAACCACGCTCGATCCGAAACTGCAAATCGAAGCCGCCAAGATTGTGGAAGAACAGATCGCAAAAGAAGGCGAATCCAAACGCGTGAGTCAGGCAGCGATCGTCAGCATGAAGCCGGACGGCGCGATCAAAGTGATGATCGGTGGGCGCAACTATCGCAAAAGCCAGTATAATCGTGCATCGCAGGCGCAGAGGCAACCCGGATCCTCGTTCAAGCCGTTCGTCTATATGGCAGGCATAGAAGCAGGCTTTGCACCGGACAGTCTGGTGGAGGATAAACCGATAACCGTCGGGCGCTGGACGCCCCAGAACTATACGGGCAAATACGAAGGTCTGATGACGCTGCGGGATGCGCTGGCACAATCCATCAACACGGTGGCGGTACAGTTGTCGGAGGCGGTTGGTGTAGGCAAGGTAGTGGAAATGGCGCACCGGCTTGGTATCAAAAGTCCGATCATGGAAGTTCCGAGCGTGGCGCTTGGTTCAACCGAGGTCAATCTGCTCGAGATGACGACTGCCTATGCGCATCTAGCCAATGACGGTCAAGCGCTCATCGCCTACGGCATTACCGAAGTGAAAGATGCGAAGAATGGTAATGTGATCTATAGCCGCGAATCCTCCGGTCTTGGTCAGGTGCTTACCCACAATGAAGTCGCCATGATGAATAACATGCTATCGGCGGTAGTGCAGTACGGCACCGGTGGCAGGGCACGCATCGGTCGCTCCATGGCGGGCAAGACGGGAACTACCTCCGACTATAAGGATGCATGGTTTATCGGCTACACACCAGATCTTGTCACCGGCGTATGGGTGGGTAATGATGACAACACGCCGATGCGTAAAGTGACGGGGGGCAACATGCCTTCATCCATCTGGAAAGCCTACATGACGCTGGCGCTTAAAGACATACCAAATACGCAACTGGCGACCAGTATCACTTACGATAGCAATGAATCTCTGCCGTGGCTTTCCCCATCGGCAGCGCCGCGTAACCTGATCGGGGAGCAGAGTGGCTCAGGGGGGACGGGGCAGGAATCACTTCCTGATTCTTTCTGGGGTAAATTGTTTGGTGGTGAAGGTGCGCCGGAGACGGAACATAACTACCCTAACTACAGACGGAACTAGCTGTACCGATACAACATATGTCCGTTCGCGCGCAGCCAAGTGATTGCACGGTCAGGATCAGGTATGAGCGTGTGGACGAGCTGCCAGAATGCAGGGCGATGATCCATATGCGTCAGGTGCGCGACCTCATGCGCAATGACATACTGAGCGACATATGATGGAGCAAGAATCAGGCGCCAGTTGAGCGAGAGATCTCCCCGACTTGAGCAACTCCCCCAGCGCGATACCATATCCCGCACGGTGAAACGACCCAGCGATTTACCGGTTTGTTGCGCAAGCGCATTCGCGATCTCACGAAATCGGATTCTCGCTTCCCGAATCAGAAAATCCCGTACACGGCGATGCAGAAATTCAGGCGCGCCTTTCACGCATAACCGATCTTCTTCGATCCAGACACTCCCCGAACCTTGCGGACACGGAGTAATCAAGTGGAGCCTGTCATGGAGCAGGATTTCGGCACCGGCATGAAAGAAAACGGGTGTAATGAGGGATTTCGATTGTTTCTCAATCCAGTGTTGATGAGAGGAAACAAATGCCTGCGCCTTATCAACGCTGCATCGTTTCGGTAGCGTCAGCACGATCTCGCCGCGACGTGTATTCACCCGCAGGGTAAGCCTTTTTGCGCGGGGATTGCGAACAACGGTGAGTGGAAAAGGAGAATGTAACAGGTTTGCGTTTTGCATCAGCAGGTTGGAGAGGTTTTTTAAGAGATGTGGAAAGATGGATCAGTGGCGTTGTGTAACGGAACGCTTAACACTATATATCAGGGATGATGCGTTTTCCACCCGAGTTCATTGACCGGCTGCGCCACGCGGTGACGTTGTCGCAGGTGATTGGCCGCAGGCTTTCGATTAGGAAGCACGGGCGTGAGTTTCATGCGCTGTGTCCGTTTCACAAAGAAAAAACACCCTCGTTTACCATCAACGATGAAAAAGGGTTCTACCACTGTTTCGGTTGCGGTGCGCACGGAGACGCAATCGGGTTTCTCAAGGAATACGAACGCTTGTCCTACCCCGAAGCGGTCGAAAAACTCGCAAGCGAACTCGGAATAGCAGTGCCGGAACAGACACCTGAAGCGCGCGATGCTTACCGTAAAGTGAGCGGCCTGCAGGAAATCTGTGAAGAAGCCGCGTTATGGTTTCAACGGCAATTCATGCAACCCTCGGGCGAGCCGGCCAGACGGTATCTGGAGCAACGCGGGATCTCGCAGGCAATGATCGCGCAGTTTCGCTTAGGTTTTTGTCCGAACCAGCGCGACGGACTCAAGAAACATCTACTACAGAAACATATCACCGAAGAACAGATGATCGAGGCGGGATTGATTATCAAACCGGATGAAGGCGCTACTTACGACCGGTTTCGCGGGCGGTTAATCTTTCCGATCTGCGACGTGCGCGGGCGGGTGGTGGCGTTTGGCGGGCGGGTGTTGCCAGGCATTGAAATCGGCAGCGGTGCAAAATACCTGAACTCCCCGGAAACCCCGATTTTCAAAAAAGGCGAATTGCTGTTTGGATTGCACCACGCACGGCGCGCCATGACCGAACAGAATACGGCGCTCGTATCGGAAGGGTATCTGGATGTGATTGCGCTGCATCAGGCGGGATTCACGGCTGCGGTTGCACCGCTAGGCACCGCCATTACGGTTTCGCAACTGGAATGGTTATGGCGGGTCGTTCCGGAGCCGATCCTGTGCTTGGATGGGGATGCGGCGGGGCAGCGCGCCATGCTGCGTGCAGCAGAACTTGCGCTGCCGCATATCAAGGCAGGGCAGGGATTGAAGTTTGCCGTACTGCCTTCGGGAGAAGATCCTGATAGCCTGATCCAAAAGCGTGGTGTCGCGTCGATGCGGACGGTGCTCGCGCAGGCCATGAATTTATCAGAAACGCTGTGGCGGGTGTATGGGGCGGAGATGGGAGTCCGCACGCCGGAGCAACGCGCTGCGCTTGATGCCAAGTTGCAGAAAGCGACTGATGCGATCACGGATAAAACCCTGCGGCAACATATGCGCGACTATTTCTACACGCAACTGCGTGGACTAGATCGGCAGCAAAACGCAACGCCGAAACAGGCATCCATGATGAAGCAGCCGTCGCGTTTTACCTCGGCCAAAACCAGTGCGATGCCGCGTCCGGTGAGTCCGGCGGTCTCTGCGCTTGCGGGGCAAAATACCGAGAAACTGACCCTGCAACGGCTCGAAGAGCAGATGGTGGGGCTGGTTCTCTTGGCACCGGAGATATTGCAGGACATTGAAATTGAAGAAAGTTTTGCCCGTATAGACCTCAGTCAACCACTGCTTGACAAGTTCCGTCAGGCTACTTTAGAACGCATGGGTCACAGCGGTTCGGT
>CAZFOM010000085.1:4015-8344 GCA_964520155.1 uncultured Rickettsiales bacterium | reverse complement strand
CAGTTACGATTACTCGTTTTTATGCTGTCATACCGGCGTAGGCCGGTATCCACGCCTATCAAAATAGTCAGAATTTGCAAAGTACATGGATCCCGCCCTCCGGCGGGATGACGACAGCATGAAGGACGTTGTTAAAGACAAATGACTTTTTTTAGATCGCCCTATAAAATGGCGTTGCCACTCGGGCGTTGACGAGGCCTTAGAATGTTTGTTCCCCCACCGCATATTTCATCATAAACAACGCCGCCAGTTGCGTGCGTTCGACGAGCGAATCAAGGTGCATATATTCCTGTTCGGTATGGAGATTCCCGCCGCGCACGCCGAGCGAGTCTACATTCGGAAGTCCAGCAGCAGCGAGATTATTGCCGTCGCACACGCCCCCCGTATCATACCAATCTATCGCAATACCCAATTCCTGTCCGCACGCTTTGATCGCTTCAAATACAGGAAGATTTTTCTCGATGGGTTTAGGCGGGCGGGTGAATCCGCCATGAATCACATGCCGGAATCCCTCCCGTCCGGCAAACTGTTTGGCAATCTCGTCTAATTGCGTTTCAAACCACGCCATATCCTCTGGTTTTGCCACACGCACATTGAATCGCAGAATCGCCAGATCCGGCACGGTATTGACCGTCGTACCGCCAGATATAACGCCCGGATTAATAATGAGTCCTTCGCGCTTATCGTTCAGCGCATATAACAATTGTATATATTCAGACAACGCGACGATCGCGTTGCGTCCTTGCGCGTGTCCACGCCCTGCATGGGCTGCGCGCCCATACATCGTCACCACGAAATTGCCGCTGCCCTTGCGTCCGCCCGCGAGTTTCCCATCCGCAAGCGCCGGCTCAAACACCAGCCCGACATGGTTACGCTTTGCAGCCTCGGCCAGTAGCGGCGCAGATCCGGGTGAGCCAATTTCTTCATCGGGATTTAGCAGCACCTCCCATCCGATTTCGGACGCATAGGGGCTTTGCTCAAATGCCATGAGTGCGTGCAGCATCACCACCAGCCCGCCCTTGAGATCGGCAACACCTGGGCCGTTTAGCGTATTCGTATCAAGCCGTTTGACCTTTTGAAACGGGTGATCCTTGCCATACACTGTATCGTAATGCCCACCGAGATAGAGGCGTTTTTTGGCATCAGGTCGTTTGCGGATATGGATTACTTTTCCCAATTCAACAGAGGTGATGTTGCCTTTGTCATCCACCACCTGCTGCGGCTGCAAATCACTGGTGTGGATCGTGCCACCAAGCGCCGCAAATGCCTGGATCAGCTCACGCTGCATCGCGGCAAGTCCTTCGAGGTTACGGCTGCCGGAATTGATTTCCGACCAGCGGATGAGCCGCTCCACCATCGCGTCCTGCTGCGATGCTACCACATCAAGTATCGTCCGGTATTCGCGTTTCATTTGCTGTTTGCGCGGTAATCTGCGATGGCGTTCGCAGTACGCTTGAGTCCTTTTTCGAGTTCCGCTTTGGTGATCACCAGCGGTGGCAGGAAACGCAGTACATTGGGGCCTGCTTGTAAAAACAACACACCGTGCTTGCGGCCTTCCTCCATAATGTCACCGGCTTTTCCCGCATATTCAGGAGTCAGTTCCGCTCCAATCATCAGCCCGCGTCCGCGAATTTCTTTGAACATCTTATGCTGCTTGTTGATGGCATTCAGGCCGTTCACCAGTTGCTTGCCGCGTTCTTTGACATTGTTCAGCAGCGTCTTGGATTGCAGTTTTTTATACACTGCACCCGCAACCGCTGTCGCAAGCGGATTGCCGCCAAACGTGGTACCGTGCGAACCAAACTGAAGCGTATGCTCTGCTTTGTCACCCACCAGCATGGCGCCAATCGGAAACCCGCCGCCCAGTGCCTTGGCAAGCGTGACAATATCGGGTTTGATCCCTTCAGGAAAATGCGAAAAGAGATAGCCCGTGCGGCTCATACCGCACTGCACCTGATCGAGAATCAGAAGTGCTCCGACTTTGTCGCACAATGTGCGAATATGTTTAAGGAATCCTTTTTTGACAGGCGTAATGCCGCCCTCGCCCTGCACCACTTCGAGCATCACCGCGCAGGCATTTTCATTTACGGCTTTTTCGATCGCATCGAAATCGTTGAACGGACAGTATTTGAATCCGGGCGGAAGCGGCTCGAAACCTGCGTGATATTTTGGCTGAGCAGTTGCGGTAACTGTAGTGAGTGTGCGCCCATGGAACGATCCGGTAAAGGTGATGATCTCACGTTTTTCCGGCGGCCTTCCCTTATCAGCAGCATATTTGCGCGCGAGTTTGATCGCCGCTTCATTAGCCTCCGCGCCGGAATTACAGAAAAACACGCGCTTGGCAAATTTGGAGGATTTCACCAGCGCTTCGGCGAGCTCCACCGGTGGCTGGGTGTAGAAGATATTACTTGTATGCCAGAGCTTCTTGGCCTGTTTAAGGAGCGCCGCCACCACATCCTTATCCTGATGCCCGAGCGCATTCACAGCAATCCCCGCACCGAGATCCACATAGTCATTTCCCTCTAAATCCCAGATCATCGAGCCTTTGCCGTGATCCAAAATCATCTCACGCGGCTTGTAATTCTCGGTGTAGAACTTCTTGCCCTTGGCGATCAAATCAAGAGTTTCCGTGCGTTTCTGATTATGTTTTTTTCCTGCGGGTGATTTTTTTCTGCTGCTCATGATGCGCTGCCTTTAACGGAGTGGTTTCAACTCATCATAGCAAAATATAGTGAGGAATCCAGTGCGAGGACATGCTTTTTATTGCACCGGAATGCCTGTATGTTATAGCCAGACCATCACATTTATGCAGGGTTTTCCATGAGTCATTCCTTTACCTACGCAGCACTCCAGATGCGCTGCTCGCCGGACAAAAAAACGAGCCTGAAAAAAGCGCTCGACATGCTCGATGCAGCTGCAAAGAAAAAAGCACAGGTCGCATGTCTGCCGGAATTGTTCGCGACCGACTATTTCTGTCAGGTCGAGGATCAATCCCTGTTTGATCTCGCCGAAGCCGTAGACGGCCCGACTGCCGATGCACTGTCGAAAAACGCCAAGAAAAATAAGATGGTGATTGTCGGCTCCATCTTCGAGCGCCGTACTGCCGGTGTGTATCACAACACAGTATTGGTGTTTGAGAAGGACGGAACACTCAAAGACATCTACCGCAAGATGCACATCCCCGATGACCCACTGTTTTATGAGAAATTCTATTTCACCCCGGGCGATCTCGGTTTCAAAACCATTCGCACGAGTGTGGCCAATATCGGCACGCTGATCTGCTGGGATCAATGGTATCCTGAGGCAGCCCGCCTCACCGCTCTGCAAGGCGCAGATATTATCGTCTACCCGACCGCAATCGGCTGGCATCCATCGGAGAAAAAAGAATACGGCGACGCATTGGTGTCGGGTTGGCAGACCATGCAGCGTAGCCATGCGATTGCCAATGGCGTATATGTCTCGGCGATCAACCGCATTGGCCATGAACACGCGCGAAAAGCCAAACATACTCCGGCAAAAAACGACGGACTCGAGTTCTGGGGTCATTCGTTCATCTGCGATCCCTATGGTCGCGTCACCGCGCAGGCCTCGCATCACAAGGAAGAAATTTTGATTTCTAAGATCGATCCCACACTCGTCGAAGAAACCCGTCGCCACTGGCCGTTCCTCCGCGACCGCCGGATTGATGCGTATGAGGGGATGACGAAGCGATTTGGTAATTAGATGATGGATGATAGATGGGCAGATAGGAAGAAAAAATAACATGAAAAAACAGCACATGAATCATTCTGCCCATCCGCCCATCCGCCCATCCGTCCATCTAACTATGCCCGCCGAATGGGAGAAGCAGGAATCTATCTTACTCGCTTGGCCGTGGAACAAAGAGGACTGGCCCGGGAAGTTCGAGCCGATTCCGTGGGTGTATGCGGAGATGATTCGCCATATCGCACGCACTCAGAAAGTGCGCCTCATCGTGCGCGATGGGAAGATGCAGTCTGCTGCGCGCAAGATTCTTACGCGTGCCGGTGCGAATCTCAAGCATGTAATCTTTCACCAAATCCCAACCGACCGTGTGTGGATGCGCGATGCGGGACCGATTATTGTTCGATCAAATGACGCTATCAAGAGTGATTCTCGTGCGGGGATTTCTAGGCATGTCCACTCGCAGAACCGCAGCGTACAACTAGTACGTGAGGATTCGAGAATGGACATAACGAAGAAATCACCCACGAGAATCGCTCTCAGCTGGAAATTCACCGCATGGGCGAAATACCCAAACCACAAACTCGACGATCAGATTCCTATCAAGATGGCACCGCACCTGAACAT
>CAZFOM010000085.1:1680-4005 GCA_964520155.1 uncultured Rickettsiales bacterium | reverse complement strand
ATGCTGGATTGGCGGTTCAATGCCTGGGCAAAATATTCCAACCACAAACGTGACGATAATATAGCTTCACGCATTGAGCCGCATTTCAAGTACGAACGTTTGCATCCGATGCATAAAGGCAAGCGCGTGGTGCTTGAAGGCGGCGGGATTGAGGTCAACGGCGCTGGTGCGCTGATTACGACAGAAGAATGGTTACTCTCTAAAAAACAGATTCGTAATCCCGGATTTACGCGCGCGGATTATGAACAAATCTTTGCAAAATATCTAGGCATTGATCAGGTGATCTGGCTGGGCAACGGCATCGTGGGCGATGACACGCACGGGCATGTGGATGACATTACGCGCTTTGTTGACGTGAGCACCATCGTCACAGCCGTTGAGTCGAACCGCAAAGATGCGAACCATGGTTTACTACAGGACAATCTGGGGCGCCTGAAAAAAACTCGCAATACTAAGGGAAAAGCATACGAGATTGTCGAACTACCGATGCCCGCACCGGTGGTATTTGAGGGCGAGCGCCTGCCGGCATCCTACGCCAATTTCCTTATCTGCAACGATGTGGTGCTGGTGCCGGTATTTAACGATCCGAATGATCGGATTGCACTGAACATCCTCGCCCAGTGTTTCAAAACGCGCGAGGTCATTCCCATATACTGCGGCGATTTCGTCTGGGGTCTTGGCACCATCCACTGCGCCAGCCAGCAGATACCATTGTAACAACCCCCTACCCTTCTTTTGGGTTTGCAGGCCATTTTCAAAATGTCATCGCGAGGAGTGCGACAGCACGACGAAGCGATCCAGTTTGGTGTGTCATGCCGCACATGTTGCGGCATCCAGCCAGACCCCGCAACCAGTGCGGGGTGACAAAAATGGATGATTTTCTTCTACCTTGCAACCCATTGTTCTCCCCTCGAGGGAGAGGGAAGAGAGGTACTACTTAAACAGCTTCGCGTATTTACGCGGGGCGCGTTTTTTCCAGTGACCACGGTGGAACGCATCGGATGCAAGGAGCGGCAGTACGGAAGTCGCTTCGGCATACACCATCTGCTCATACACCGTATCCACCTTGCCCCAGCTTGAGGCTTCCTTAAGCGTGGAAGAAGAGCACGCACCGTCGCGCGTGTCGGCAACTGTGATCTGCACCGCGTATTTATGCATCGGGGCTTCTTTGCCGAGAATTTCTGCGCATACGACCGTATCCTGCGCAAAGTTCTTCGGCACGCCGCCGCCGATCATGAGCAAGCCTGATGATTTGCTTTTGAGCTTGATCTCGGTGAGTTCACGGAAGTCACGTACACCGTCGAGCGTCATGTGTTTTTTGGGATTGCGTTCCTGATGCACAACCAGGCCAAAACCAGCTGAGGAGTCCACAAAAGCCGGACAGAAAATCGGCACATCATGCTCGTAAGCGGTCTGAATGAGGGAATTCTTTTTCTTACCATTTTTCTGCAGCCACTTGCCCATCTCTTTAATGAACTCGCGCGATGAATACGGTTTCGCAGGCAGCGAATCGGCGATTTTGCCGATCGTGTAATCGCACGCCTGTAGTTCTTCTTCGTCGATATAGGTATCGTAGATGCGGTCAATATAGAGATCGCGCAGGAGCTTGTCGTCTTGACCGGAATTACCCTGATAATGCTTGAAGCCCAGTGCCTCGAAGAAATCCATATCCACGATGGACGCGCCAGTTGCCACAATCGCATCCACCATGTTGTATTTCACCAGATCCGTATAAAGATCCATGCAGCCGCCGGCCGAAGTGGAGCCGGCAATGGTGAGGATGATCGCGCAGCCTTTTTCCTGCAGCATCATGTTGAAAATATCGGTCGCACGCGCAAGATCGCGTGAGGTGAAGGACATTTTGCTCATGGCTTTCACAATCGGACGCGCATCAAACGATTTGATGTCAATATGCTCAACCGGAGTCTTGAGCAGCTCACGCTTCATGGTTTTCTTATTTGATTTGGCTGGCACTTTTACCGATAGAGCTTTTTTCGCGGTGGCAGTTTTCATAGTGTTTCCTTTCACTTAAAATGACTTGCGTCAGGTTTTGCGTTTCAGTTTTTTGTATACTTCATCATCATTACGTTTTCCGATCAGATAGACTTCTACGGTTTTTTCAAAAACTTCATAGATAATCCTGAATTCTCCGAAGTCCGTTCGCAGAAATGGGTATCCTTTGAGTTTGGCCGCATCCGGCGGTGTGGGGTTTTCTGCAAGCGACCTCACTTTCCGGCTGATTTGCGCTGATTGTTTGGGTGGCAATCGCAGTAGAAATTTTTCTGCATCCTTGGATAGGTTAATCTGCCGCATGGATCAGAGAGT
>CAZFOM010000085.1:0-1670 GCA_964520155.1 uncultured Rickettsiales bacterium | reverse complement strand
TGTTTGGCTTTTTTCGCTTTCTCACCCCATTTCTTATCGACCTGCGCTATGAGGTTTTGGAAATCCTCGTACGCCATCAGCACCAGCGAGTTACGCCCGGATTTTTGAATCACCACAGGCTCGCGCAGCGCCGCTTCCGCTACTTCGCCGAAATGGTTTTTGACATGTGTCGATGTTTCTGTGCGCATACTATCCTAATCTTATCTCTCCTATCTATAATAGCTATTATAGATAAATTAGCTAATTTAGTCAATTACTACAAAGCGATGTATGAGCGTGAGAATGATGAGGTGTATACGAGGAGCAGCATCCCGCAGAACCGGATCGTACTCATAGTACGTGAGGATTCGAGGAATGATGCGACGAAGTAGACACCCATCAGGCTCGCGCGTAAATTAATTCAACCCAAACAGACTGAGCATCGGCGCATCGTTCACGTCGGCTTGCTTATCCGAATAGAAGCCGTTGAACTTGGTACGCATGGTTTGGCCGTAAGCACCGAGACCGCCGATTTCGATCCAGTCGCCTTCCTTGATGTCGGAAGGTAGAAGGAACGGGCCTTTCATTGCATCCATCGAGTCGCAGGTGGGGCCGAAGAAGCTGAATGCCATGAGTTCGCCACTCACCGGCTCCATCGGACGGAAGGCGCGCACCGGATAGGAAAAGCCCGGGAAACCGGCATCGAACAGGCTGCCGTAAATCCCGTCATTGATGTAGAGCATAGTGCCTTTGCGCAGCTCTACGCGCACGAGGATCGAGCCTGCTTCCGCCACCAGCGCACGGCCAGGTTCGCAGAACACTTCGGTGCCTTTATCGAAACCGAACTCTGCCAGAGCGGCGCGGATGGTTTCCATATAGCCCATGAGATCGGGCGGGGTGAGATCGGGGTAGATCGAGGGGAAACCGCCACCGACATCGAGCGAGGCAATCGCCACACCCGCTTCATCCGCCACCTGACGTGCAAATGCAATCGCGTCGCGGTAGGAGTCGGGGTTCATACATTGCGAGCCGACATGGAAGCACAGACCGACTTTTTGCGCGACCTGCGCGGTGGCTTTGAGCAATTCCACCGCTTCGGCTTTCGCCACACCGAACTTGCCATGCAGGCTCAGGGCGGCGTGGTCGTTACCCACCGCGAGGCGCACATGCAGGTGCAGGTCTTTCGCGTACTGGGTCATTTCGAGGATTTTTTGCAGTTCATCGAGACTGTCGAGGGCGAAGTCGCGCACCTTGAACTGGAAGTAGGATTTCTTGATCGCCTCGCGGCTTTTGACCGGATGCATAAAATACAGTTGCGCGCCACGCACTTCACGCGCCACCAGCTCCACTTCGGCAAGGGATGCCACATCGAAGTGTTTCACACCGGTTTTGGCGATGGTTTTGAGCGCCCGCGGTTCGGGATTGGTTTTCACGGCATACATGACGTTGCCTGGAAAATGCGCGAGAAAAAACTTCGTCGCCGCTTTGATCGCGTGCGGACGGAGTACATGTACGGGGTCGAGGGGTTTACGCTTTTCCACCAAATCTGCAACCGACGGGTATTTAAGTACCGGGGTGGAGGGCTGAAGCGTGTTTACGACTAATATGGGGTTTCGTCTAATTCGGGCGGTTTTCGCCAGGGGAACGTCGGTCATCTCATGCAAATCCTTATATGTTGGTTAGAGTAGCTA
>CAZFOM010000084.1:0-8443 GCA_964520155.1 uncultured Rickettsiales bacterium | reverse complement strand
GTGCTGAAACGGTCAAATCCGACCGATGAACGAAACAAAGGTGATAAATCCAAACGGGACAGTGTCATAAAAAATCTCCTTATATAAGCAAGATAGTTACGTTAATGGTTGCCTATTGGCCAACCGTGAGAAACCACAACCGTGCATTCCTCACATTACATATGGGAATCATGCTGGACGATTTCAAGACCCCCAATCGCCCCATTCAGCCTGTCCGTATCGAGCGGATAGGCGGGCTTGGCGAAGGCGAGGGGCGAATCGATGGGAAAAAGATCTTCGTACCCTATACCGCATCGGGGGATGTCATCGAGGTGCGCATCACCCGAGAGCAGAAAGATTTTCTGCGCGGGGAACTGGTGCGCGTGGTCGAGCCTTCAGCAGACCGTGTCGCGCCGCCGTGCAATTGGTTTATGCAGTGTGGCGGTTGCAGTTTGCAACATCTGTCGCAAAGCAGCTATCGCCACTTCAAACAAACGATGGCGCAGGAAGCCGTGCGCAAAGCCGGATACGATGTATCGCGATGCGAGCCGTGCCATTTTCTTCCTGAAAACTCCCGGCGCCGTGTGGAATTCAAGGTGCAGGTGTGTGATGAAAAACGTCGCTTGGGATTGCTTAAGTCAGGCAGCCATGCGCTCGTGGATGTGGATCAGTGCCTCATTCTTGCGCCCACACTTCAAACTCTCCTTCCGCTCCTGAAACGATGGGTGGAAACATCAGAGAAAGCAGAAGGGCTGCGTGCCATCCGCGTAAGCGAAATCGACTCACAACGGGATGTCGTGCTCGAATATCGCGCAAAGAAAACGCTCTCGCGCGAAGACCTGTCTGCGCTGATGCGTGATTGGAAGGTGGAAAGAATAAGTGTGATGGCAGAAGAACGCCTGTTACTGCAGGAAGGAGCCATACCAAAAAAAATGGGCGATGTAACGATACCCGTCGCAGCGGATGTGTTTCTTCAGGCAAGCAGCGAGGGCGAGCGCTGGCTCGTGGATCAGGTGGTTGCTGCTTGCAAGGAAGCTAAGACCGTTGCCGATCTGTTCTGCGGAATTGGAACCTATAGTTTTCCGCTGCTGCAATTCGTGCGCGTGGAATCATTCGAACTGGATCCGCGTATGATAGAGATGCTTAGTCGAACCCAGCATCCTGAGCTGATGGCTACCGCGCGCGACCTGTTTCGCTTCCCATTATCGGTGTCAGAGCTTTCACGGTTCGATGCGGTTGTCATCAATCCGCCACGCGAAGGCGCGAAACAGCAATCGCTTGCGCTCGCGCAATCCACTGTGCCTTTGATTGTGATGGTTTCCTGCAATCCGGCGACTTTCACGCGCGATGCGACGATCCTGCGCGAAGGAGGCTATAGACTCCTGCACGCCGCCGCACTCGATCAGTTTGTCTATGCGCCGTACTTGGAACTCGTCGGCGTGTTTCAAAGATAGCACAAACAAAAACGGAGCCCGAAGGCTCCGTTTCTAAACCCGTGAAGTGACGAATTACTGATAGTTGAATTCGACTTCGACGCGACGATCGGGGCCGAGGCACTCGATCTTTTTTACGCGATCCTTGATTCCATCGCATTTCGCATACGGTGCATCTTCGCCGAGTGAGCGCACGCCCATGGCTTCGACCGGAATGTTGGTGCGCGAGGCAATGTAATCACGAACGGCAAACGCGCGATCTTCACCCAGTTTGCGGTTGGCGTCGTTGCTTCCAATCTGATCCGCAAACCCAACTACTTCGGCTTTGGTGATGTTGGTAAAACCCGCCATGATGGCAATCAGCTCGTCCAATTTCTGTACGGCTTCTGGGGTGAGTGTGGATTTACCGAAGTCAAAATAGACAACGCGCTTTTCGTAGTGAATCTCGGGTGGTTGAGGCGTGGGAGCGGCAACTGGAGCAGGCTCAGGCTCGGGAGCAGGCGCCGGCTCAGGCTGACCGCAGGTTTCGCCGCCTTGCCATTTGGTGAGTACGCAATCGCCCGTTTTCGTCACCACCGGCTGATTGCTTTTGTTGCGCGCGAAGTCCTGAGATTCGGCATACGCCGCACCACTGACCATCAGGGTGGAAATCAACAGCGCGAAAAAGGGTTTAGCGTTCATGGGTTACTCCATTGTTATACAGGTGCGTATCGGTGTAGCGGGTTAGCAAAAAAAGACAAGACAGAAATTATTTTAGGAATGGCAATAGGTTAGAGTATTGATCCGTCCAGATCAGCACGCCGTAATCATGCAGCAGGCTCCATTGCTTTTGCTGTAAAAGAGACTCGCTCACTGTTTCAGGGCGCATTAAAATCACCCATTCTGACAACTCCGTATGAGTAGCCGCATCTTTAGGGAATGATTTGACATACGCGCGCACGCCAAGTTGCTTTGCAATACCGCCCAGCAAACGGCTCAGATCAAAAAACCGGTTAGAAATATGAACGGCCAGAATACCGCCAGTCTGTAACTTGGAAAGATACATCGCTACCGCTTCTTGGGTGATGACATGGATCGGGATCGCGTCCGAAGTGAAGGTATCGAGGATGATCAGCCCGTACTGGTTGTCGGTTGCGCGCGCCAGATTCAAACGCGCATCGCCCAGAATGAAACGATGCGTAGATGGGCAATCGCGTACATAGGTAAACAGATCCGGATTGCTGGCAATGGCAATCACCTGCGGATCGATTTCATACACATCGAAATGTAAGCCCTTGTCCAAGCATAAGGCAATGCCCGCGCCCAGTCCCGCAAGGGCGACTGGCGATCTCTTTACCGAAGGCGGCAGCATGGCATGAATTTCGGCCAGCGGTGCGTAATAGGAGACGAGACGCAAGCGTTGTTCTGGCTCTAAGCGTTGGCGGCCATGCAACGTGGTGCCGTGTTGAAAGAAATGCTCGCTGCCGCTTTTATAGACGCTTGCGACACCAAAGAAGGAACGTTCGCGCAGCAGGTTTACGGTGGTGGTTTCTTCGCGGCTGAAGCCGGTGGAAAGCAACAAAAACGCGATGATCATAGCATAGCTGATGCGGCGCTTGTGAAAGACCCATGCCAACACCACCACCAGCGCGATCATGATGAGTGCAATGAAATGTGAGACCGTGACCGGCGTTTCAGGAGAAAGCGGATTGGGAATGGATTTCAGCCATGCGTTCGCCGTCTCCATCCAGCCTTCGGGAAACAATACAAACGTATCAAGATAAAATCGTGCAATACCCAGATACCCCAGCACAATCAACCCAATGACGGGATAGACGATGTCCCAGCGAAGCGCCTGCTTGCGATCCGTCAATACGCGCATATTGGGACGCAGCAGACATGCCAGAAACAGAAATAACGGATATTCGACGATCGAATCAAACAACAACGGCGCGATCATGCTACAAAACAATCCACCCAACGCACCGCCAATCGAAATACATAAATAGTATATTCCCAGATGCGCAGGCGAAGGTTTCATGCGGGCAAGCAATCCGTGACAACTATAGGCGACCGCATAAAGACAAAACAGTTCCAGTATCGGAAGCAGAGGCGTTCTTGAAATCAGCAGCAAGGTACAGACTAAAATCAGGGTCACCTGCGCGTGGATTGCTTTATCCAGACCGGGCTGCCGTTTGGTGAATGCGAGAATAAAGGTGAGCAGGTAGATTGAAAGCGGGATGACCCATAATAATGGTGCAGAGGCAATATCGGTCGTAATGTGGGAGGTGGTGCTTACCAGTAATCCCGAAGGCACAAACGCCAACAGGATCCAGTATAGAGCCGTTTTGCGTTCCACCGGTTCGGATGGCGCAACTTCAATGGAGGAATGGACGGCGCGGCGATGGCGATGGGTGAGCCATAGCGACCAGCCCATCAAGGCGATAAACAATACGAATCCCAAACTCCATACACGGCGCATTCCGTCGAGCGTAAAAATGGGTTCCAGCACGAAGGGAAACATCAGCAACGCAAGCAGGCTGCCTGTGTTACTGGCGGCATAAAGAAAATGCGGATTTGCCGCAGCGGGATGATCAGAGCTGGCAAACCAACCCTGCATCCAGGTGTTGGTGGTGGCGAGCAGCAGAAACGGTATGCACACCGAAAGCGCGACGGCGACGAGGATCCACAACACCGGCAGATGTGAGGAATCCACTACCGTATGCAGGTGGATCGTAAGCGGGAGAAAGAAAAGCGCACCTAGCAGAAGCGCACTGTAACACACCAACTGTGTTTTTGTGCTGCGCAGTAACAACAAACGATAGGCAAAGTAATAGCCAAGCAGCAGCAGACATTGAAAACAGGTAATCACCGTATTCCACACATGCGGGGATCCACCGAGCGTCGGCAATATCGCCTTCGTGATCAGGGGCTGCACCATGAACAGCAGATACGCGCTGATAAACACGGTGAAGGTGGGCACTATCACCCATGAGGAAGATAATCGAAACACCATCAGAAATGCCTCATGAATTCACAATCCTGCCGTCCACGATGCGGATGCGGCGATCGGCCGATTCGGCAAAAACCGTATCATGCGTGACCACCGCTACGCTGCGTTTCATCTCATACACCAAACGCTTGAGAATTTCCTGCACACTCGCGCTTGCTTGGCTGTCGAGATTGCCGGTCGGCTCATCGGCAAGGATCAACACAGGATCGTTCGCAAGCGCGCGCGCAATCGCTACACGCTGCGCCTGACCACCGGATAGCTGCTTTGGCACTTTATACATCTGATCTTTCAACCCCAATATCTCGAGCAGATGAGACGCCTTATCCTCCATCTCCGCCGGAGTGCGTTTGCCGAGCTTCTGCATCGGCAGCATGACATTTTCGAGCGCGGAAAATTCCGGCAGCAGAAAATGAAACTGAAACACAAACCCCAGCGTCGCGTTGCGCACGTCTGCTCGCGCACTGTCGGAGAGTGTGGATGTATCTTGCCCATTTAGGAAAATCTGTCCGCGGGTGGGGCGGTCAAGTAATCCCAAGAGATACAACAGAGATGATTTGCCCGATCCCGAAGGCCCGCTGATCGAAATGAAATCACCCTCATGAATCGTTACACTCGCCTCACTTACCAGCGTGACGGGAACCTCGCCAGGCAGGATGCGGGTGATGGATTCGGCGCGCAGGATCTCCGCCATCACATCCCCCCGCGCAGAATATCGACCGGTTGCACCCGCGCCGCTTTGCGCGCCGGCAATATCGCGGCAAGGATCGCGGAAAACATGGCAAATCCCATCGCGATCAGGAACTGGCTGATCCCCCAGTCAATGGGCATATTGACGAATTCACTGCCGCCTGGGGGACGAAAGCGGATCTGCATCAGGCCAAACATAATCATGCAGCCCAAGGGAATCCCGATCCCGCAACCAGTCGCGCCTAAAATGACGCCCTGAATGGTGAAGATACGGCGAATGTCGCTTGCATGAAACCCCATGGATTTCAGAATCGAAATATCGCGCTGCTTTTCCATCACCACCGTCGAGATCACGTTATAGATCCCGAAGGCCGCCACCACCAGCACCGCACTCACCACCGTGAACATGATGGTATTGCGGATGGCAAAGGTATTCATGAGATCTTCGGATGCCTCCTGCCAGGACACGGCTTTGTATCCGATATGTTCTTCAATATCGGCTGCAATGGATTGCGCCTGCGACGGATCATCCATTTTCACGATAATCGTGTTCGCGCGGTTGGGTCGGTTCAGCATCGCCTGCACCCGCTTGATGTCCACGAAGGCCTGAAACTCATCGTAGCTGGCGCGTCCGGTGCGAAAAATTCCCAGCACCTTGAAGGTGCGCACCTGTCCTGTGGTCGTGGTGATGGTGAGGTTATCCCCCATCTTTAGCGTCATCTTGCGCGATAATTCCGCGCCAATCACGATCCCATCGGGATTGGCCAGAATGTTGTCCACCGAGCCTTCCACCATGTAATTTTCGATGGTGGACACATTGCGGATTTCCTCTGGCACCATGCCGTTCAAGGTGATGTTCTTATCGCGCCCCGCATAGTTGATGATGCCTTGCCCGTTCATCACGGCGGACGCGCGCACGCCTTCGATGCTACGCAGATAATCAAGGATCTGCTCGAATCCGCGAATGCCGCGTATCTCCATCATCGGTTTGATACGGTGAATCTCGATCACAGCGTCCGGATGCAGCGTGCGCACCGGCTGCACATTCGGGTTGCGATATTCGTCGTAGATGGTGATGTGCGGCGAATTATCCACCAGCCTGCGCATCATGTCGTTTTCCGATCCCTTCATCATCGAGGAAATCGCAAGAAAAAATGCGACGCCCAGAATGATGCCCAGCAGCGAGACAAAACTCTGACGCCTACGCGCCAGCAGATGTTTCAGCGCAATATAGAGCGCGATTTTCACGATTCGCTCTCATCTTTCGCAAAGGTTACGGTGTGGGTGCGTACCGATTCTCCTTCGACGAACTGCGAATCATAGGACTTTACGATCAGATCGTCCTTGGTGATGCCGGAGCGAATTTCAAGCCGTGTCTTGTCGCGCGCGCCGATCTCCACTTTCTGTCGCACAAGCGCGCCATCCCGCACCAGCCACACATGTCCGGATTTCACCGCCGATAACGGCACGAGCAATGCGCTGTCCGACTCATGCAACACAATGTTGGTCTCCGCCGTCATGCCGATCATCAGCGGCACTTCGCCATCAAAGCCGATGCGCACACGGTAGCTGCGCGCGATCGGATCGCCTTTCGGCGTGATCGCCTGCACTCGACCATGGAAGACCTGACCCGCAAACGCATCCGAGCGGATCAATACTTTCTGATCCGGCTTTACTTCGGCGATGTTCTCTTCGTCCACATCCGCGGTGATGCGCAGCGGCGCGCAGCAGGAAATCCAAAATACCGGCTGATTGGCGGGAATGAGCTGTCCCACCTCGCCATCACGACGGATCACCACCCCATCTTCCGGTGCGAGCAGACGCAGGAAACTCTGTTGCGCCTGAGCACGGGCGAGCGCCGCTTTACTCGCATCCCATTCGGCGCGTGCCTGATCATATGCGCCTTTGCTGATCGCACCGCTTTTAAGCAGCACCGTGCGCCGATTATATTCGCGCTTGGCCAGCGCTTCGCGCGCCTGCAACTCATCCACGGTGTTCTGAAGATCGGTATCTTCCAGCTGCGCCATCACCTGATCCTTGGTCACGCGCGCGCCCTCGTCCACATTGAGCTGCATGAGACGTGCGGCGCTACGGGGTGCAATGGGCATCATGATGGTGGCTTCGACGGTGCCGGTCGCATAGACCGCCTCAACGGCAGTCCCGATTTCGGGCACGATCACCGCCACTGAATTGGCATTCCACACGGAGCGGGCAATGAGGAGTGCGATCACGAGTGCTGCGATCAAAAAAAGTATCAGTTTCGGTTTCATGTGTTGCCCTTATTTACCCGATCCCCAGATCTGTTCCAAGCGTGCATCGCGGCCACAGCCCATGCGATAGAGCTTGTATCGGGTTCGGTTTTTGATGTGATAATCCTGATGGTATTCTTCTGCCGGATAAAATGTCTCAGAGGGGCGCAGCAATGTCGCAACCGTTTGCCCCAGTTTGGCTTCTACCTGTTTTTTCGATGTTTCGGCGAGATGCTTCTGTGTGTCATCGTGATAAAAAATACCTGCCAGATATTGCGATCCTTTATCGCAGAACTGCCCGTCCGCATCGAGCGGATCCACGTTCTGCCAGAAAATATCCAGCAGCGCCGCGTATGAAATTTTTGCCGGATCATACGTCACTTCAATTGCTTCAATATGCCCCGTAGTGCCAGTTGATACCTGCTCATAGGTGGGGTCTTTCGTGTGCCCCCCCGTATAGCCGGAAACGACGTTGGTCACTCCATCCAGCCCGGAAAACTCCGAATGCATACACCAGAAGCAACCACCCGCAAATGTGGCGATTTCCGAGTCTTTGGCCATAGCGACTCCCGCAAATATCAATGAACCGAATAGAGATAGGACATAGGTACGCATTTTACATCTCACAATAGCGAGTGACTCGAAACATATTTGTACAAGGAATTATAGGGTTTGTCGAATGAGAGGGGGGTGGGTAGTTGGGGAGTGGTTTGAATTTCTAATTTTCTGCAGTTTGTGGTTTTTCTGTCATGCCAGCGTAGGCTGGCATCCAGTTCTTCCTATTTTGCTGCATCATTGAAGTGACCATCTGGATCCCTGCCTTCGCAGGGATGACACCAATAATTTGTCACTTTGGAATAACATTGCTAGAATCTTCCGGAGCGATTGACTCGGGTCTCCTGACCCTTATTCACTCTACGAGTGAAAAATCTACATGGGTTTGTGCAGAACCGCTTCAAACAAACCCATGACATTGTTCAAACAAACAAAAGTACACTGAGCGAAGCGAGGGACTTTTGTTTGCTATAATGGCGCACCCGGAGCGATTCGAACGCCCGACCTCCAGATTCGTAGTCTGTTCGACCAATCAACAAGCCATTGAT
>CAZFOM010000083.1:0-8757 GCA_964520155.1 uncultured Rickettsiales bacterium | reverse complement strand
GCTTGAGCGCGGTCTCCATCGCCAGCGCGCGCGCACCTTCACAAAACGCCTTGGAGGTGAGCAGCATCTTGCGAACATCGGGATGGACGATAATCGGATCGGCGGGTTTATCAGGAAACTTCGCGCCCTTGATCGAGCGCATTTGCAGGCGCTCTTTCGCATAGGCCAACGCATTTTGATACGCGACTTCCGCAAGCCCCAACCCCTGCACACCGACATAGAGCCTTGCAGCATTCATCATGGTGAACATCGCACGCATGCCTTTATGCGGTTCACCCACGAGCCAGCCCACGGCATTTTCATAGTTCATGACACAGGTGGGCGAGGCATGAATACCCATCTTATGCTCCACACTTGCGCATTTAATGCCATTTTGCGCGCCGAGCTTGCCGCTGTCATCTACCATAAACTTCGGTGCGATAAACAGGCTGATCCCCTTAATGCCAGCCGGTGCATCGGGCAAGCGTGCGAGAATCAGATGTAAAATATTCTCGGTTATATCTTGGTCGCCGGAGGAGATAAAAATTTTGGTGCCGGTGATGGCGTAGCTACCATCCGCACGAGGCTCCGCCTTGCTGCGGATCAAGCCCAGATCGGTACCGCATTGCGGCTCGGTGAGGCACATCACGCCAGACCATTCGCCCGAGACGAGTTTAGGCAGATATTTATCCTTGAGCGCGTCGCTCGCATGGAGATGAATCGCGTTATACGCCCCGTGCGAAAGTCCGGGCGTGATGCCAAAGGAGAGATTCGCCGAACACACCATCTCGAGTACCGGCATATAGAGCCATTCGGGAAGCCCCTGCCCGCCATATTTCGGATCACAGGTAAAGGCCGACCAACCGCCTTCACGAAACGCTTTGTAGGCTTCCTTGAACCCTTTGGGTAGTGTCACCGCGCCGGTGGCCTTGTCATGCTTTACCCCTTCCGCATCCCCCGATTGATTGAGCGGAAACAACACCTCTTCGCAGAGCTGCGCGCCCGCATCGAGTACCGGCTCCATCATGTCGAGCGCATCGGCAAATCCCTGCAAACTCCGGTACTGCGGGATGTTCAGCACATCCTCAATGAGAAACTTGAAATCACGGTTCGGTGCTTTGTAGATGGGCATGGGGCGCTCCTACGGAAGAATAATGCGAGACGGTTCGACAGGTTTTGCAACGCACTGTGTCCAGTTTCTTTCACCGTGATAAAGGGCATTGTTTGCAACCAACTGGATCACCGACTGGATTTGCTTGTTAGTATCGGGGTGGATAATTTTTTTGGACTTAAGCAAATCGTATAGCTCTGCACTTTTCTCTGGATCATAAACAGCAATATCTACCGGATGTTCCACACCGCACTTTTCTTTTAGAAATGCTTCGTGATCTTGTTTGTACCCAATGCTTAATCCGCGCGTGGAAGATACTGTGTCTTTTTCATCTTTGCCGGAAAACAGGCTGTCAAACTCCGTGGCTCCGGTAAAGTTTCCACGTTTTGCTTGTCTCGGAACATAGTAGTATTCCAAATTGCCAACAGAATCAGGATTGATGGTATGATCTTTGGGATCCCTGTTCACTACGCGCATAATGATGGCTGCAAGCGGACTGCCCGGATCCAGATTATTTACTGTGATCAATAATCCTTTATGTTTTTCACCATCTTTACGAGTGATTTTTACCACCGGCGTTTCAAGTGGTAGCTTGAATGGTCTTGCTGTCATTGCGCTTTCTGCTTTTTGTTCGAGAGTTGAGATAAGCTCAGAAACCGCCTTTGCATCGACATCCGAGATTTTTTGTTTTTCAAGTAATATGCGCAATAATTCTTTTTCGGGTATTTCCGCGTTCATACCAACGTCGTACTCGCTGAGACTAACCGTGTAGTTTGGAGCATTGCTCCAACCCATGGAATCCTTGAGTGCTGGTGCCAGTTGACGCGTAACAAATATCGTGTTTTCTTTCGGTACATTCATTCCCATTTTTGCCGACTCATGACGGAACGAACTATTACCACTTTTCGTATCCAGATACAGTTTACGCGATGATATTTTTCGCGTGATAGGATCAATCGTAATATCGACAAAGATGGACTTAACTTCTGTATCATTCAGACACTTCCATCCAAACTGGATGTGTTCTTCACCCAACGCACCCATGTGGGTATGAATGTTCGTATTAGTTATTTGAGTAGAGGATGCTGTCATACCTAATTCCTCAGTGGTTTGCCGTTCTCTAACATGTATTCGATGCGGTCGAGCGTGCCTTTGGTTTTGACCAGATCCATGAAAGCGGCGTGTTCGAGATCGAGCAGTTGCTGTTCGGTGAGTTGCTCGGAACTATCCGTATCGCCGCCCGAAAGCACATCGGACAACGCCTTGGCCACCACCTCATCGTGCGGGGTGATTTTACCCGCCATCTTCATGCCTTTCACCGCCATCAGCATCGCCACTTTCGCAGTGCCACCTGGCAGCGCGATGGTTGCAGGCTCCGGTGTGCGATAGTCTTTCGCAAGTTCGAGGCACAGAGCTTTCGCATCGGGCAATAGTCGCATACGGTTCATGCTGATGCGCGACAGATGATTCAGTACTTTGTTGTCGCGCGCTTCATCGGCGGAGCCAGCGACTTTCGCCATACCCACCAGTTCAAATACTTTGGTGAGTGCGGGCATGGAACCTCCGGTAATCATACCCATTAAGCCGCCTTTCTTTTCACCGCTCACATGGCGCAATAACATTTCTTTACACCCTCCCCATCCCGGGATGACACCGACGCCGACTTCGACAAGCCCCGGGTAAGATTCGATGTTCGCCTGCACCGCGTCGCAGTGCAGGATGTATTCGCAGCCGCCACCCAGCGCCATACCACCAAGGGCACCCACCACCGGAAACGGCGCGTATTTGAGCGCCATCATGGTGTTCTGACCTTGCTTGATGACATCCGAAATCATCGGCCACGCCGCCATATTTGCGGCATAGAGAATGAAAGCAAGGTTGGCTCCGACCGAGAAATTATCTGCATCTGATCCGATTACGAGCCCTTTGAAATCGCTTTTCACTTTGTCAATGGATTGTGTCGTGAGCGTTAGAATATCGGGATCAATCGAATTCATTTTGGAGGTGAATTCGAGACACGCAATGCCATCCCCTAAATCCCACAACGTGGCGGATCCGTTTTTGAGCACCGGTTTTTTGCCAAGTTTCTTATCCGCCAACGACCACACGCCTTCAGTGGTGGGGAGAGGTGCGTAAGTTCCCGCTAGAGTAAGATAGTTTTTGCTCTCCCCTTGAGGGGGAGCGGACGAAGCCAGTTCTTTTTTATTACTGGCTGAGTCGTGGGGGGTATGCGAAGAATGATTATACCCCACCCGACTCACGTTGCTCGCCTGCCCTCCCTCAAGGGGAGGACGATTTGTAATATAAAGAGACTTACCTCTAGCCTTCTCAATAAACGCGGGCACCGCGATGCCATCGGCCTTGAGTGCCTCAGCAAACGCATCCACACCGATCTTGTCAATCATCTCAAAGGGACCGGATTTCCAGTTATATCCCCACTTCATCGTGTTATCGACCGAAAGAATATCGTCGGAAATTTCGGGCACGAGGGAAGCTGCGTAAGCAAGCGTCTTGAGCAATACCGAACGCGCATATTGCCCACCTAGATCTTTCATCTGGATCAGTTCCGCGACCGACTTTACTTTTGCGCTCTCAAGATCGGTTTTTGACTCGGCACGGTATTCACCGGTCGACAGATCAATCGCTTCTTTGATTTTTTTCTCACCTTGTTTGTTAAGACGATAAAACCCGCCCTTGCCTTTGCGTCCGGTATAACCATCCGCAATCATTTTTTTAACAAGCTCGGGCTCCTGATACATTTGGCGAAACGGATCGCTTTCGGGCAATGTCGCAAACATCGCTTTCGCAATCAAAGGCATCAGATCAATACCGATCAGATCAAACAGACCAAACACACCGGTCTTGGGAATCCCTGCCGGACGACCCATCACCGCATCGGCTACTTCCACGGGTACCTTCATTTTCATCGCATCCAGCAACGCCACCATCAGCCAATAGACACCGATGCGGTTGGCAATGAATCCAGGCGTATCTTTGCAATCTACTACGCCCTTGCCGAGCGACACATCAGCAAATTGTTTAACTTCTTGATAGGCTTCTTTTCGCGTCTTTGCGCCAGGCACCATCTCGAGCAATTTCATGAAGCGAGGCGGATTGAAAAAATGCGTGATCATGAAATCCTGTTGGAAGGATTCCGGCATACCGCCAAGCAGCACATGCAACGGTAGCGTTGAGGTGTTAGATGACACCACCGAACCTTTTTTGCGTACCGCATCCACTTTGCGATACACATCCTGCTTCACTTCGAGTTTTTCAAGCACCGCCTCGACAATCCAATCGACATCCTTCAGTAGATCGAGATGATCCTCAAGGTTGCCGCAGGTGACGAGTTTCGCTTTATCCTTGTGTGTGAAGCCCGACGGGTTGCCAGTCAGTTGCTTCTCAACAGCTTTTTCGGTGAGTTCGTTACGTCCCTTCCCGGGGAGCACAATATCGAGCAACACCACAGGAATACCCGCATTCGCCATATGTGCGGCAATACCGCTACCCATGACGCCCGATCCGATCACGGCTGTTTTTTTAATGGTCATGTGAGTTCCCCTTAGATTTTTTCCAGTACCGTTGCCATGCCCATACCGCCGCCAATACAAAGCGTGGCGAGGGCATATTTTCCGCCGGTGCGTTTCAGTAATTGTGCGGCTTTGCCGGTGATGCGCGCGCCCGAGGCACCGAGCGGGTGACCAAGCGCAATCGCGCCGCCATCGAGATTGAGTTTGGTGGGATCTATTCCAAGCTCACGCACCACACCAAGTGCTTGTGCGGCGAAGGCTTCATTAAGTTCGATCACATCCATATCGGATAATTTCAGGCCAGCACGCACAAGTGCTTTTTGCGATGCAGGCACGGGGCCAAGACCCATCAGTTCCGGCGCATAACCCGACACTGCCATGGATTTGATACGTGCGAGCATCGGCATATTATTCTTCTTGGCAAATTCTTCGGAGCACACCAGCACTGCCGAAGCGCCATCCGTCACAGGCGAAGATGTCGCTGCTGTCACCGTGCCACTCGCATCAAATGCGGGAGCCAAGGCGGCCATTTTTTCTAAGGATGTGTCGCCGCGAATGCAGCCGTCTTTCGTTACGTCTCCGGCTTTGGTTTTAATCGCAATGATCTCTTCGGCAAGATTCGCTTTGGCGGCTTTCAGATGCGAGTTCAGTGCAAATTCTTCCTGTTCTTTGCGCGAGATCGAAAATTTCCGGGCGACATTTTCCGCGGTCTCGCCCATCGCTGCATAGGCTTCCGGCATCATCTCAAACAGTTTGGGATTCGGAGCCGGATTGAATCCACCCATGGGGATACGGCTCATGGACTCCACGCCAGCGCACAGAAATACCTCGCCCTGCCCGCTTGCGATTTTACCTGCCGCCATGTGGATCGCTTCCATTGAAGATCCGCACCAGCGATTGATCGTCGCGCCCGATACCGTGTTAGGAAGGCCTGCAAGCAACGCCGTCATACGCGCGATGTTAAAGCCTTGTTCACCTTCGGGGAACGCGCAGCCGACCAATACATCTTCAATGGCTTCCGGTTTGATCGCAGCTTTTGCAAGCAATCCCTTGATCACTTGCGCGAGTAAGTCATCAGGTCGGGTTTTGGCCAGTTCGCCTTTACTGGCAAGTGTGAATGGAGAACGAGCATAGACGGAAATAACAACGGACATAAAACCTCTCAATCCAACTACTATGTTAGGTCTTAATGCCTTAAAAAACAGTTACTTTTTCTATGCTTTCTTGGCTTTTTCTTCAGCAACCAGTTCTTTTTTGAGAATTTTCCCGATCATGGATTTCGGCAAATTCTCACGGAATTCAAACTGCGCAGGCATGGCATAGGCTGAGATGCGCTCGCTTAGGTGTTTCTTGAGTTGAATCGTATCCAACGTGCTTTCCGGTTTTTTGACCACAAAGGCTTTGGGTATCTGTCCACGCTGCGGGTGCGGGATACCGATCACGGCCGCTTCCACCACTTCGGGATGTTGATAGAGCGCCTCTTCGATATTGCGCGGGTAGATGTTATAGCCGCCGGAAATGATCATTTCTTTCAAGCGATCGACAATGAAAAAATAGCCCTCCGCGTCCATATAACCGATGTCGCCAGTATGTAGCCGTCCATTTTTCATCACGCGGTTGGTTTCATCGAGTTGCTGATAGTAGCCGCGCATGACCTGTGGCCCGCGAATGCAGATTTCGCCTTTCTCGCCGATGCCCAACAGTTTATCGGGCTGGTCGGGATCCACCACTTCTAAAATGGTGGCAGGTAGCGGAATGCCGATGGAACCGGTCTTGTTCTTGCCAAACAGCGGATTGGATGACACCACCGGAGAACTTTCCGATAAACCGTAGCCCTCCACCAGTTTGCAGCCGGTGATCTGCTCAAACCGCTGCTTCACTTCCAGCGGCAGCGGCGCACCGCCGGAAATGCACATTTTGAGTGACGTGAGATCATACTGCGAAATGCTTTTATGATTGTTCATCGCCGCATACATGGTGGGCACTCCGGGCATCAGCGTCGGTTTTTTCTTATCAATATCCTCAAGCACCGCCTTCATCTCAAAGCGCGGATGCAGGATGATTTCCGATCCCGTGGCAATCCCCAGATTCATCACCGTCGTCATCGCAAACACGTGAAACAGAGGCAAGCACCCAAGGAATCGCTCTTTTCCTTCCTGCATACCCGTGAACCAATACCGACACTGCATCGTATTTACATAGAGATTCGCGTGGGTCAGCACTGCGCCTTTGGGCACACCGGTCGTTCCGCCGGTATATTGTAGCACGGCAATATCATCATTCGGGTGAATCGCAACCGGATGTAAGGTTGCATCCGAATCCAGTAGTGATTTGAAAGGAATGTGATTTGCATCCTCTGGATATTCGGCAATTTCTTTTTTCTTAAGCGTCGTAAACGCAAGGCGCTTCACCAGCGGCAGCGCTTCTTCAAGCCCGCTCACGATGATTTTCTTAAGCCGGCTTTTACCCAGTTGCGCCGCCACTTTCGGATAGAGCGATTTCAGCGCCAGCGTGACCATGATCTCGGTGCCGGAGTCCTCGATCTGGTGATGAATATCACGCTCGGAATAAAGCGGATTATAGTTCACTACGGTCGCACCGGTTTTCAGAATGGCAAAATAGCTTATCACAAACTGCGGGCAGTTCGGCAAAAACAATCCGACCTTCACGCCCTTCTTCACCCCCATCTGCTGCAAGCCCGCCGCCACCTGTTGTACCTGATCGGCAAGCTCGGAAAAACTCGTGCGCTTTCCCATAAACTCGAGCGCAGGTCGTGCGCCATGCTGGGCAGCCGAGGCATCCAAAATCGTATCCAACGGCTTGGGATCAATTGTTACATCCCATGCGATGTTGGATGGGTAATGCGATAGCCAGGCAAAGGTCGATGAATTCACGGTAAGCCCCCTGTTTTTATTTGTATTTTTACTTCCAGATTGTATAAGTGCCCCGTCAATCATACTAGACGAAAACCATGACAAATCCAAGCCTAGAGACAGATATCGTGATTATCGGCGCGGGGCCGGTGGGGCTCTTTGCCGTATTTGAAGCGGGTATGCTCAAGATGCGCTGTCATGTGGTGGATGCGCTGGAGATGGTGGGCGGGCAGTGTGCAGCTTTGTACCCCGAAAAACCGATCTACGATATTCCAGGCTACCCCGCAATTGATGCACAAGCACTGGTGGATAAACTCAAAGAACAAGCCGAACCGTTTAAGCCGGTGTACCATCTGGGGCAGCGAGTAGAAAAGCTGTCAGCTGTCAGCTGTCAGCTGCCAGATCAAGCTGAAAGCCGGAAGCTGGAAGCTAGAAGCTGGGAAGTGACCACCTCAAACGGTACCATCATCCGCTGCAAAGCCGTCATCATCGCGGCCGGCTGCGGGGCGTTTGGCCCGAACCGCCCGCCGCTTCAGGGCTTAGAGCAGTATGAAGGCAAGAGCGTGTTTTACATGGTGAATAAGCGCGAGGCGTTTCGCGGCAAAAAAATCGCCATTGCCGGTGGTGGTGATTCGGCCGTGGACTGGGCGATCTCACTCTCGGATGTCGCAGAAAAAATTTACTTCATTCACCGTCGCCCAAAATTTCGCGCAGCGCCCGAGAGTGTGAGCAAGCTCGAAGCACTGGCAAAAACCGGCAAAGTCGAAATGGTGATTCCATACCAGCTCGATGCGCTGGAAGGCAAAAACGGAACATTGTCGCAGGTGGTTGTCAAAGACCTTGAAGGCAATACGCGCGCACTCGTTGCCGACACACTCCTTCCCTTTTTTGGACTCGCAATGGAGCTTGGGCCGATTGCCCAGTGGGGGCTGAATTTAGATCAGAATCATATCACGGTTGAGCCCTCCACACTTGCTACATCTGAAGCTGGCATTTTCGCGATCGGCGACATCGCCACCTACAAAGGCAAACTCAAATTAATCCTGTGCGGATTTTCAGAAGCGGCCATGGCATGCCACGCTGCCTACAAACTCGTTTATCCGAATCAGGAGTTGCATTTTGAGTATTCCACCAGCAAGGGAGTTGCAGCGTGAGTGCTCAAATTATTGATGGCAAAGCCTTCTCGGCACGGATTCGCGAAAAAGTCGCCGCACAGGTAGCGCATCTCAAGAGTGCACATCAGATTACGCCCGGACTCGCGGTG
>CAZFOM010000082.1:0-9079 GCA_964520155.1 uncultured Rickettsiales bacterium | reverse complement strand
TCACCCGTTACTAACTAAGACGTGCTGCAAACAGCACTTTTCTGCGCTTCCGTTACGCATGTACTGTGCGTACACTTGCGTTACGGTTCTCGAAAAGGGCTGTTTTCGCTATGTCTTAGCGTAACGGATAACACGCCCACACAAGGCAGTGTTAGTGCAAGTTGCTATTTAGTATTAATGCAATCAATACCACCTGCGGTACGGTAACAAGTGGCAGAAACAGTGCCGCTTTCCACGATCCGGTGATCTGGCGCAGCACGAAGAGTTCGGTGTAATCGGTTGTTACCCCGCCCATCAGAAAGGCAAACGCATTGCCTGGAGCGCCGGCGCGGGTGAGCAGGTCGGAGGCAATCGGGGTGGCGCCTTCCGAGCAGACTTCGATTAAGATCGCACCGATCATGGTGAATAACAAACCCAGCAGCGTGGGGCCGAAATACTGCTGAAAATTCTCGGTGGTGACGAACGTCTGAATCAATGCCGCAAGCACAATCCCAAACAACAACCAGCGCAGAATCATCCGCGACTCACGCGCCCCATCGAGCGCGATACGGTAGGGAAGGCGGATATTCCATTGGGTGTTTCTCCATTTCTTTGCCGCCTCACCCCAGAAATCGAACTCCGCGGATAGAGGTTGTGTGTTGGGGTTGTGAGGCAGCACGCCACGCTTGACAAGGTGTTCAACGATGAGGCCTGTTACGATGGCAATGACGAGTGACAAACACACGAACGCAAGCGTCCACTGCCAGCCGATCAGGGCGATCATCACCAGTACCAACGAAAAGGAATTCCACGGGCTAGCAATCAGAAACGCGAAGGTTTGTCCGAGTGTCGCACCGCGCTCATAGAGTTTGCTGCCAATCAGCAGGATGCCATGGCTGCATAAATCCAGAAGCACCCCTGCGGCGGTGGCGCGCAGGATTCCCACCACACCGCCGCCGGTGCCGAGTATGGACATGATAAACTCACGCGGGATGCGGGTCAGTATCCCCACAGACACCATACCAAGCAATACGCCCCACCACATGGTTTCAATGAGTTTCCACACGGAGAGTGAAAACGTGCCCAAAGCATCATGGGTAGCAGGATCGTCATGCAGAAACCCACGCAGCCCAAATACGGTAACTATCGCAAGCGATCCCCAGAAAATCCAGTCCACACGACGCCATTTCGGACGCGGCGCGGGATCATTCGGAGAATGATTGTGGTTGCAGCAGGCATGAGAATGATCGTGTTGCATATTGCCAATCCTTACCGCGCACTGTAAATTGATCAGCATAAGAACACAATCATGAAGGAATCAGTCTATGCGTCATTCTTTTGTTACTGCATTACTCGCCACCAGTGTGCTGATCTCGCCGGCTGTGGCGGAGGAAAAAAAAGCTGATACGGCAACACCAAAAGAAATCGGCACGCTCACGGTCACTGTGAAGGGGCTTGAAAACGGCGCACCGATTGATCCGCGCCATGCGTATTGTGTGCCCAAGGACGGATTGAAAAGCTCCGAAACCGGAAGCAATGTTAGCCCCGAGGTATCGTGGACGAAAGGGCCGGAAGGCACCGTATCTTACGCGCTCATCATGGTGGATAAGGATGTGCCCACCGATTTTACGGATGCAGGCAAATCCGACAAAACGATACCCGCAGATATGCCGCGCCAGAATTTCTATCACTGGGTGGTGGCTGACATTCCTGCGGAGGTGACCACCATCCCCGAAGGTACCGGCAAACTCACCCGCGTGGATGCCGTGCTCGAGGGAAAACGTCCGGTGGGCAAACCACTGCTCAATGATTATGCGAAGTTTAAGCCTGGGCAACCCAAAGATATTTTCATCGGCTATGATGGCCCATGCCCACCCTGGAACGATGCGCGCATACATAATTACCATTTTCAGGTCTATGCGCTTTCGGCCACGAGTGCGGATTACTTCTCCGGCAGTTTCAAAAATCCACAAGGCAAGGAAGAATCGTATAAAGGCGTGTACGAATTCAACACCGGCGAACAACTGTATGAGCAGATGCAGCCGCACATCCTCGCCAAAGGCGAAGTGGTGGGTACCTATACGCTCAATCCTGAGTTAGTCAAATAGGCTTTCTGCCTCACTCTACCTTTGGCTTCAAATCTGCTTGCGATGGATCCTTGCTCGGAAATGTCATGTACTTTATGTACACTCATTTCCTCGCGTTCCATCGCTTCCCACTTCGCCAAGGCTTCGAGGGACAAGTCGCGCTTTATTGCCAAAGCGAGTGATACAGAAAGCCTGCAATAAAAAGAATGCTAGATTGTTTCCCCATTCGCCATCAGCGCCACGGTGATATTCCCGCGAGTGGCTTTGGAATACGGACACACCTGATGCGCGGCAGCGACGATTTTTTTCGCTGCCTCGGCGTCGAGTTTGGGTAGCAAGACATCAAGTTTGGCAGCGATCGAAAATCCGTCATCGGATTGGTTGAGGTCAATATGTGCCGTGACGCTTACCTCGCCGGTTTCGATTTTTTGCTGGCCTGCGACGAATGCAACGGCACTGCCAAAACAGGCGCTATAGCCGCACGCAAAAATCTGCTCAGGATTGGTTCCGGTGCCGGATGATCCAGGGCGAGATAGCGTGAGATCCAGACGACCATCATCGGTTTTGGATTTTCCATCGCGTCCGCCGATGGTGGTTGCATGTGCGGTGTAGAGTGTTTTCATAGGATTACCTCTGGTTATTGGTTGTGTCGTCATTGCCCGAGTTGCATGTAAAATTCGGGGAAATACAGTGCTGATTACGCCGCCGCTTTACTGTAAGCCGGATAATCCGTGTAGCCTTTCTCAGCGCCACCATAGAAGGTTGCACGGTCATAGCGATTCAGTGCCACGCCTTGCCTGATGCGTTCCACCAGATCGGGGTTGGAGATGAAGTGACGGCCAAACACAACGGCATCCACACTGTTGTTTGCGACAGCTTCTTTGGCGAGTTCCGGAGTATACCCACCCGCAGACAAAAACACACCTCTAAAGGCGTTTCGGAATAATGCAGATGTGGAGGGCGCATTTTCATTGAGTGCATCCCCGCCACCCGCACCGGATGCGCGTGGTTCGATGAGGTGCGCATAGGCGATGCCTCGCGCGCTGAGTTGTTCCAGCACATAGGTGAAAAGTTTTACCGGATCGCTATCGTGCATGTCGTTGAAGGTGCCATAGGGCGACAGGCGCACACCCACACGGCCTTTGCCGAATACGGATATTGCGGCATCCACGACTTCGAGCAGCAAGCGCGCACGATTCTCGATGGAACCACCATACGCATCCGTGCGCTGATTAGAGCCATCCTGCAAAAACTGATCAAGCAGATAACCGTTTGCACCATGCACCTCGACGCCATCAAAGCCCGCGGCTTTTGCATTTTCGGCGCCGCGTTTGAAATCCGCTATGATACCAGGAATTTCCGATAATTCGAGTGCGCGCGGCGTTTCAATAGAAACGGGTTTCCAACTGGCGGAATAAGTACCGCTGTTCTTTGCGGCAATGGCTGACGGCGCAACCGGAAGCCCACCATCCGGCTGATGAGAGGTGTGTGAGATGCGACCGACATGCCAGAGTTGCAAAAACATTTTACCACCTGCTTTGTGCACGGCATTTGTCACGAGTTTCCATCCTTCCACCTGCTCAGGCGAATGAATGCCTGGCGTGCCAGGATACCCTTGCCCCTGCTGCGAGATCTGTGTTGCTTCGGAAATAATCAATCCAGCAGACGCGCGCTGAGCGTAATACTCGGCATTGAGTGCGTACGGGATATTGCCAGGTTGCTTGCTGCGCATGCGCGTGAGCGGCGCCATGATGATGCGATTAGAAAGGGTAAGATCGCCAAGTGTCAGTGTATTAAATAAAGTTGTCATATTTCATCCATACTTGTTGTTAAGTAATACTATGCGTTCCAGCCGCCATCAACGGTGAGCAAACTGCCGGTGATATAGGTCGCATCGGGGCCAGCCAGAAACGCCACTGCACCCGCGATCTCTTCTGCTTTGCCGTAGCGACCAAGCGCGGTCTGAGCTTTCTGGAAATCCGAATAGGCGCTGTCGGCCGGATTCATTTCGGTATCAATCGGCCCAGGCAATACGGCGTTCACGAGAATGCCTTTCGCACCCAGATCCTTCGCCCAGCCGCGTGTGAAGCCCGATACTGCGAATTTTGACGCGACATAGCTGCTCATGCTCGCGCCGGATGCTCGTGTGCCAAGGCAGGAGCCGATATTGATGATGCGCGCACCCGCTTTCAAATGCTTCACTGCTGCGTTCGTAAGCGTAAACACCGAATTCACATTGATGTTCATCATGGCGTTATATTCTGCGTTCGAGGATTCGCCAATTGTGCCGAGAATGAACTGACCGGCATTATTCACCAGAATATCGAGCTTACCAAAATCCTTTACTACGGCATCCACGAGTGCGGGCATCGTGTCAGGCTTTTCGGCATCCGCCATGTATGCCTTCGCTTTACCACCGGTTTTGGTGATCTCGGCTACTACCGCATCCGCGCGGTCTTTGGATTTGGAGTAGGTGATTGCCACACTCGCCCCGAGTGAGGCGAGCTTCTTGGCGGTTGCGGCACCAATGCCGCGCGAACCACCAGTGACGAGTGCGATTTTGTCTTTTAATTGTGACATATTTTATCCTTTCTTAGGCAGCAACTTTGTAGGTGACGTTCTCAGCAGCCAGCGCCTTCTGATACGAAGGCCTCGCAATCACACGCTGAAACAGTGCTTTGGTTTTGGCTCCGAATGTGATCGGTTTGCGCGAGGCCGGTGACCAATTGGCGATGACGGTTGTAAGAATATCTGCAAGCGTACAGGTGTTACCTGCGAGATAGTCCTGTTTTGACAGCACATCTTCCACCTCATCCCAGAGCTTTTGAATCGCCTGCACGGAAGCCTCATAAAGCGGGTTTTCGGCCGCTTTATCGCCAAGCTGTTTATTTAGAAAAAAGATACGGCTGTAAGCCGGATGTAACGTGGAATTGGCAACTGCCAACCATTCCTGCGCGCGTGCACGCTCTTTGCCGGAAGCGGGCAACAGTGGGCTTTTGGTGGATTCGGCAAGATAGGTAAGAATCGCGGCGCCCTCACGCAATACGAAATCGCCTTCCTTCAATACCGGCACCGCACCGCGTGGATTGATTTTGAGAAATTCCGGTGCGCGCGGTTGCCCTGCCGGAGTGGCGACATTTTCCAGTTTATACGGTGCGCCGATTTCACTCAGCACGACATGCACCGCCATCGAACAGGCGCCTGGAGAATAGTACAGTGTATACATGGTATTTTCCTTTCAGAAGGAGGGGGTTAATTACTTGGTTTTTTTACCTTGATGCAGCATCAGGATGGATTCGAGCAGTCCGGGAAAACGTTTGTTCAGCTCGTCTTTTCGGAGTGTGTTAATCACTTCCACCCCGACTTTTTCCGAGCGGATCAACCCTGCCTCGCGCAGCACTTTGTGATGAAAAGATACCGTCGAAGGCGAGAGCTTGGGACATGCGGCCTCCGAACAGTTCATCTTCTTGATCCCTAGCTTCTTGCAACCGGCGAGCTTGACCACGATATCGCGGCGCACCGAGTCCGACAATGCATAGAGAATGCCATCGAGTGTGACGTCTTTGATATGAGGGTGCGTGAAAGAGCGTGGCATATGCGATTGTGTTTATATTTCAAATAACCATTACTTTAATACTATTGAAATAATAGAATGCAAGTGGATTTTTTTTATATCACCAACATAATCACACTTGATTGATGGAAAAACACGATTAGCATCCGGCCAAACAAACATGTCATAAGGGGGAATCCATGCACACATTTGATGCTATCAGGCAGCGCCGTGCGATCCGGCAATACAACGCCACACACATGATGCCGCAAAGCGAGGTGGATCTACTGGTGGATCTTGCCGCTCAAACGCCATCTTCGTTTAATATCCAACATTGGCGGCTGGTGCAGGTGGTAAACCCCGATATTCGCAAACAGATACGCGCGGCGGCATGGGATCAGGCACAGGTCACCGACGCATCGCTGCTCTTTGTCATCTGCGCCGATGTGAAAGCCTGGCAGAAAAATCCGGCGCAGTATTTCCGCAACTCTCCGAAGCCTGTTCAGGATTTATTGGTACCGATGATCGCGCCGTTTTACGAAGGCAAAGATGAGCTTCAGCGCGATGAAGCGATGCGCTCGGTGGGTTTTATCGGCATGACGCTGATGCTTGCTGCCAAAGCCATGGGCTACGACTCTTCACCCATGATCGGATTTGATCCGGTGAAGGTCGGTGAGATCATCCGGCTTCCGTCCGATCATGTGATTGGCATGATGCTCGCCATCGGAAAAGCCACACAAGCTGCCTACCCCAAACCCGGATATATCGAAAAATCGGTGATGCTGGTGAAGGACGGGTTTTAAGTGCTACTGTATCCGCACAGAGAAACTCTAATCAGTCCGCCTTCGTTTCTTGCGAAACTACGGCGCGACAGCCTCCGCTTAGCTGCTCACTTTCGTCTCGGCTTGCCGAGCCGAAGCTCGCAGAGCGTAGGCTGGTGCCGCTTAGGTGACTCGAACACCTGACCCCCTCATTACGAATGAGGTGCTCTACCAACTGAGCTAAAGCGGCGAAGTCGCGCTCTTCTTTTCATCGTGCACGTCGTTATCCTTCAGACTCGGCGTGCTCATGTACGAAATAGTACACTCCGCTCGCCTCGCTTCGGCTGCCTAGTGCACGAAGAAAATAATAGCGCTTTAGAAATACATCATCTTCATAAAGCGCGCTTTTATTAGGCTAAAACCGGTGCTGGTGCAATGGTAAAATCGTGTGCTACCCACCCCTGAAAAATGCTTGGAAAACAAAAGGAATCAGTTGCTTGCGACTTCCTTGAGGCAGGGTGCGTTGTGCATCGAGCGTGCCATCTCGCGGGCGATCTGATTCTGGTTCTCTATTGGTGCCACACGTGCGACCGTGCAGGTGTTGCCAGCATCGAGGCGTACCAGCACGAGGTTTGATTGCGGTTCCTGATCAACCGACTTCGCTTTTTCGATCATGCGCACGATCAGCATTTCGGGACGAAGTTTGCCGCGCACGAGCGTGCCATACCACTCGGCAATATCGCCGATGGAAATGGTGTGAGGTGTGTGCAACGCATGGGATCCGCCACGCGAATCGAGCAACTCAAGCCGCATTGTGCTCGCTTCCTCCGTCAAACGGAAGCGCGTGTTTACCAGCCCGCGGCAATAGGTCACCCCCTCGCTTGGCGATTGGGTGTTCTGTTTGCAGCTATCGTCCATCAGTGACGTGTAATGCGACATCCAGAACTCGGAGGCATTCGCCGTAGCGGCTGAAAGCATCAGGCACAACGAAATGAGTACCGTGCGTAGAAACACCATAAGCACGCTCCTTGTGAGGATGTTGAAAGGGAAGGCTTAGGAGGCCTTTGCTGTTTTTCCGAGTTTGCTTGCGAATTGTCCGTACAGCAGATAGATCACGATGCCGCCGATGAAGTAGAGCTTCAACGTGACGAATACCGTCCAGCCGATACCATACATCAGATAGCCGCAGAACAGGATGCCCAGAATCGGGATGATCGGGCCTCCAGGAACACGGAAGGGGCGTGGCAGTTCCGGTTGCGTATGACGCAGATAGAGTACGCTGAAGCACACAATCGAGAATGCGGCAAGCGTTCCCATGCTGACCAGATCACCCAGTTTGCTGAGCGGCACAAGACCTGCGGCCGTACCCACGCACAGACCAATCAGGATCGTGTTGATATACGGCGTTTTGAATTTGCTGTGCAATGTCGAGAACGCACTGGGCAAGAGTCCGTCTTTCGACATCATGTAGAACACGCGCGTCTGGCCGTACACCAGCACCAGCATCACCGAGCTTAATCCTGCAATCGCGCCGACCTTAATCAGGAATGCGAGCCACTCAAGGCCAATCGAATCGACCGCGAGCGCCATCGGATCGGGCACGTTGAGCTTGTAGTAGGGAACAATACCCGTGAGCACAGCTGAAAGTGCCATATACAGAATGGTACAGATCAGCAGCGAGCCCAGAATCCCGATCGGCATATCGCGCTGCGGGTTTTTGGCTTCTTGGGCTGCAGTGGAAACGGCTTCAAAGCCCACATAGGCGAAGAAGATCACGCCGGCGGCTTTGAGGATTCCCTGATAGCCATAGGCATCGCCACCCTGGTTTTCCGGAATGAACGGCGTCCAGTTTGCCGTATCCACATAAAACGCACCGACCACGATGAGCAGCAATACGACCGAGACTTTGATTACCACAATGACGTTATTCACTTTGGCCGATTCGCTGATACCGATCACAAGCAGCAGCGTCACCATCGCAATGCCGAAAATCGCCGGCAGGTTGAGCGCACCCAACACCAGATTGCCCGACGCGTCTGCAAGGTAATTCACCGGCTTTTCATTGATCATCTCGGTGACAATGGTGTATCCCGCGCCTTCGTAATAGCTGCGGATGCTCTCGGCGATGGAAATTTTCGCACCCATCGGGTTTGCCCACTCGAGCGGAAAGAGAATACCGAAATCGCGCAGGAAACTCACGAGATATCCCGACCAGCCGACCGCCACAGTGGAGGCGGCAAGTCCATATTCAAGCAGCAACAGCCAACCCATCACCCAGGCAAACACCTCACCGAGCGAAGCATAGGCATAAGTATAGGCGCTGCCGGAAACGGGCAGGGTGGAGGCGAGTTCGGCGTAGCACAAACCTGCAAACGCACAGGCAAGTCCGGCGAGTACGAAGGATAACATGATGGCAGGGCCGGCATATTGCGCGGCGGCTTGTCCGGTCATCACGAAAATACCAGCGCCAATGATGCAGCCAATACCAAGGCTCACCAGATTGAGTGCGCCGAGCGAACGTTTCAGTTCGCTTTTTTCGCACTCAGACTGAATTTGTGCGACAGGTTTCTTGATGAAATAACGGCCGATATTCATATGCGCTCCACGTTATGCTGAGGACTTTATTCTTGTTTTACGATCCGCCGATTTTGCACAGCGATCCCGCTTTGCCAAGCAAAATAAAACCTATATAAATCATT
>CAZFOM010000081.1:0-9347 GCA_964520155.1 uncultured Rickettsiales bacterium | reverse complement strand
ACTGGCCGAAGGTGGATCTGGTGCTCGATAAGATGATGGAGGAAATTACCGAGTTGCGTAAGGCCATTCAGGCTGGCAACCCCGAAGAACAGCGAGAAGAAATCGGGGATGTGCTGTTTGTCGTTGCCAATATCGCAAAGCATCTGGGCATTGATCCCGAATCCGCACTGCGCGGCACCAATGCAAAGTTTGAGCGCCGTTTCTATTTCATTGAATATGAGCTTGATCAGCAGCACCGTTGTATGAAGGACGCGTCGCTTCAGGAACTCGACGAGTTATGGGATAAAGCAAAACTCGCAGAACGTTCCAAGCGTGATATTGCCGTATGACACTCGCAGGCCACACCATCCTTATCACCGGCGCCACGGCCGGATTTGGTAAAGCCTGCGCCGAACGGTTTGCGAAAGAAGGCGCCCGACTGATCCTGACCGGCAGGCGAGCGGATCGGCTGGAATCGCTGCAACAGGCGCTCGGTGCTGATAAAGTGCATATTGTGGTGCAGGACGTGCGGGATCGTGTATCGGTCGAATCGCTACCCGATCAGTTGCCCGCTGCCTTTCGCCACATTACGGTGCTTGTCAATAATGCCGGCTTAGCGCTGGGGCTTGAAAAAACCCCCGAAACATCACTCGATGACTGGGAACAGATGGTGGATACTAACATCAAAGGCGTGCTGTATTATACGCATAGCATCCTCAAGGGGATGGTGGCGCGCAATCGCGGGCATATCGTCAATCTCGGTTCGATTGCCGGAACCTACCCCTATCAGGGCGGTAACGTATATGGTGCTACTAAAGCGTTTCTGGAACAGTTTTCGCTGAATCTGCGTACCGACCTCTTAGGCAAAAACATCCGCGTGACCAACATCGAACCCGGGATGGCAGAAACCGAATTTTCCGATGTGCGGTTTGGGGGAAATAAGGAGCGCGCAAAACAGGTTTATGCGGGGGTGAAACCACTCACGTCTGAAGATATTGCCGAAACCATCCATTGGTGCATCACCCAGCCCGAGCATGTGAATATCAACCGGATCGAGCTGATGTGCACGATGCAGGTGCCTGCCGGTCTTACGGTTCACCGAGATACGTGAAAATTAGTTATTCGACTTTTCAATCACCCTATCTGCCTGTCCCCTTCCGTCAATCCCGCGACTTGATCGCGGGATCACATGCTTTGGTTTCGAGCCTGCAAAATAACCCGCCGCAAGCATCGAGTTATTTGTCATCGCGAGGCCGTCAGGCCGTGGCGATCCAGAGCAATGGATTGCTTCGCGTGCGCTCGCAATGACGACACAAGCAGCGAGGAATACCACCCTAACGGAGAGTAAACCCCGCTATTCCTATGAAACAGTGTTTGATTCATGAGATCCCGCGGTCGGGGCCGCGGGATGACGCAGCGAAGTGGAATTTTTTATACCAAACAACTATGCTTTTACTCAGCCGCCGCGGGCTGCTGCGAACGCACCTGGAAACTCGGCAGTTGACCTGGGCTGCTAGGGGTGCCGGTAATAATGTCTAGTGTGTTCCAGGCCTTCTCATAATAACGCGGGCTTTGCGATAGCGCCATATTCAGGTAGGTTTTGGCAAGCGCCGCGTCTTTGTTCAGCATCGCATAGAAGCCCAGATTATTGTAAAGCTGTTCCTGCGTCAGATACGATTCGGACACACGCTGCGCGTCCTGCATCTGCCCCATAATGCCATAGGTCAGCGCGAGGTTCATATCCACGCGGATCAGGTCAGGACTTCCAGCAGGCAGTTTGGTGCGCGCTTCCTGAAATGTCGCTACTGCCTGATCGAAATTCCGTTCGAGCGCCTGCGTCAGTGCGATATTGTTCAATACGGTGGCTGGATTCGAGGTATGCTTGATCGCTTCATTAAAATAGGCATTTGCCTCGTTCGCCATACCCTTCACCGCAAACAGAATGCCCACCGCATTCAGGCTTCGCCAGCGTTTGTTGTCACGCGCAAGCACCTCACCCAGCAGATCTCCTGCCGGTTTGATATCACCTTTGCCTAGCAGTGCCAGCGCTTTGCCTTCCTTTGCATCCAGTGAGTCAGGTTGCTTGGCGAGTACTTTTTCAAAGAGATCCAGCGCACCGTCAAAATTTCCGTTTCGACGACGCAGATCAGCAAGTATGATCTGGTATTCGGTATTATCGGCATTGCTGGACAGTATTTGCTCATACATCTGCTCAGCGCGGCGCGTATCGCCCGCCTGCATCGCTTCCTGTGCCTGACTCACCAGCGTACCCTTCACGCCCTGAATGTCTGGCCCTTTGGCAGCATCCAGTATTTCCTTACGATCTTCGGACGTGCGCGGCTCCGGCTGTTTGCAGGAGGACAAAAACAACGCGCAGAATAGCGCAACACACCAGAGATAAGGGCGCATAAGCTAAGGAAACACACTCAAATGAAAGGGTGGAAAGCGTGATACCTAACATTGTTTGCGCGGATTGGCAAAAACAATAAATGCCTTTCCGTGCCGTTATCAACGGGTTTTCCGTTTGAAATGACTGATTATTTGTGTTTTATCACTAGGCATTCACACCTGTCCGATGCTCATGAAACACGCCAAGCCAGCACAGAAAAATTATCGCTATCCGCACCCGCACATGCTGGGCATCGAAGGGCTTTCGAGGCAAGACATCAATTACATTCTCGATTTGGCGGAAACCTATATTGATCGCAATCGCCAAACCGACAAAAAGCATCCGATCCTGAAAGGACGCACGCTTATCAACCTGTTTTTTGAAAACTCCACCCGCACGCGTACCTCCTTTGAACTGGCGGGCAAGCGGCTGGGGATGGACGTGATCAACATGTCGGCGTCCACCTCCTCGACCAAAAAAGGCGAAACACTGATTGATACGGCGATGACGCTCAACGCCATGCACCCTGACTTTATCACCGTGCGCCATCCCGAAAGCGGCGCCGTGCATCTGCTATCGCGCAAAGTGAATTGCGCAGTCATCAATGCAGGGGACGGCAGCCACGAACATCCCACCCAGGCGCTGCTCGATGCGCTCACCATCCGCCGCAAGAAAAAGCGGATCGAAGGACTGACAGTGGCGATCTGCGGCGATATTCTCCATAGTCGCGTGGCGCGTTCCAACATCCTGCTGCTCAACACAATGGGCGCGCATGTACGTATCATTGCGCCACCGACGCTACTGCCAGCGCAACCGAAATCGCTCGGGGTGCGCGTGTTCACCAACATGCGCGAAGGTCTCAAAGACGTAGATATCATCATGATGCTGCGCCTTCAGCTTGAACGCATGGATAGTAGCTTCATTCCCTCGATCCGCGAGTATTTCCACTTCTACGGACTCGATGAAGACAAGGCAAAACTCGCAAAACCGGATGCGCTTATCATGCACCCGGGGCCGATCAACCGCGGTGTGGAAATTGATACGAAGATCGCCGACGATCTCAACCGCAGCGTGATTCTCGATCAGGTCGAAATGGGTGTCGCAGTGCGACAGGCCATCCTCGAAATACTTTCGCACCGGTTGGAAGAGGATTGATGTATGCCGTTATTTGAAACCTACATCGTAAATAACCTGATGCCGAATGAGAAGATGCTCTATAAGACGCAGGTGCATTGGTTTGTATATATCCCTGCCATCCTCCCTTTTGCTGCAGCTCTGGTGGCTTCGTTCTATTATCCGGTGGTGGCGGGTGCATTGGTTTTCTTAAGTGGGTGCATTCTGCTTAAAGCCTACATCCAGACACATACTAGTGAATTTGCGGTCACCAGTAGCCGTATTATTGCCAAAATCGGCTGGATCCGACGCTCGGTCATCGAAATGCGCCACGATAAGGTTGAGAGCGTATCGCTCGATCAGGGCATTGCCGGACGCATCTTCGGTTTTGGCACCGTCATGCTGCACGGCACGGGTAGCGGGATTACACCGCTGACCGATATTGATAATCCTCTCGAGTTTCGCAAATTCGCCCTCGAAGCCATCGAGAAAAAAGCAGGATCGTAATTGACACTATGAAACAGAACTTTTCACGCCCTACCCGCACACTCGGAAAACAGGATCGAACCCTGTACCGTAATGCGCGCCTGATGGATCCCGAATCCGGTCTGGATAAAATGGGTGAATTACTCACGGTGGGTGACCAGATCGCCGATCTGGGAGGTAAAGTATTCAAGGAGCGCACGCCTGAGGGCGTGAAGGTGGTCGATTGCGGCGGAATGGTGTTGTGCCCAGGGCTTCTTGATATTCAGGTGCATTTCCGCGAGCCCGGGCAGGAATATAAGGAAACGATCGAAACCGGAAGCAAGTCAGCAGCAGCGGGCGGAGTAACCACCGTGGCCTGTATGCCCAACACCAAACCGCCGATTGACGATGTGGCGGTGGTCGAGTTTCTGCATCGCCGTGCACGCGATACCGGTTATGTGAATGTACGCACCTATGCCTGCATCAGCAAGGAAATGAAGGGTGAGTCGCTCACCGAAATGGGATTGCTTGTGGAAGCCGGCGCCGTGGGCTTCACCGATGATGGATTGCCACTCATGCACTCCGGCCTGATGCGCAAAGCACTGTCGTACTCCAAGGAGTTTGGCGTGCCGATCGCGCAACATGCGGAGGATCTCCATCTGTCGCATGGCGGTTGCATGAATGAGGGGAAAGTTTCGGCAAAGCTAGGATTGCCAGGCATTCCCAACGCCGCCGAAGCCGCGATGGTGGAGCGCGATATTCTGCTTACTGAACTCACCGGCGGGCAATATCATGTGCTGCATATTTCCACGGCAGAAGCAGTCGATGCTGTGCGCCGGGCCAAAAAGCGCGGACTGAATGTAACCTGCGAAGCTGCGCCGCATCACTTTACACTGACCGATGAGGCGGTCGAGGAATACCGCACCTTCAGCAAAATGAATCCGCCGCTGCGCGCCGAAAAAGATCGTATGGCGATTATTGAAGGGCTGAAAGATGGCACGATTGATGCGATCGCCACCGACCACGCCCCGCATGATCAGGAAAGCAAGCGCGTGCCCATGACCTCCGCTGCCTTCGGCATTGTGGGACTCGAAACCATGCTGCCGCTATCACTTATGCTCTATCACAAGAAAATCATGCCGCTGCGCGATGTACTCGCAGCGATGACCTACAAACCTGCGGACATTATCCATGTGAATGCAGGACGGCTCAAAAAAGGTGCGCCTGCCGATCTCACGCTGATTGATCTGAACATGGCATGGAAAATGGTGCCGGATGCCTTCCTCAGCAAATCCAAAAATTCACCGTTTGAGGATTGGAGCGTGAAGGGACGCGCGGTGCGTACAGTTGTAGGGGGAGAAACCGTGTACGAATTACGCAGGAAATAGCGGGAATTTTCATGAAAATTGCAGCGAGTTTTAGCCAAAGCTCCCGCATTCTTCACCCGCTGTTAACCCCCTGCGCGTTACAATAACATGATGCAGAACCACTCAAACCCTATCATTGTTGCCATTGACACCACCGATGTGGAGGACGCCTCCCGACTCGTGGGTGAGTTGAAAGATTCGGTCGGCGGGATAAAGTTGGGACTGGAATTTTTTACCGCCAACGGTGCAGCCGGCGTCGGCAGGATCACCGAGCAGCAGGTGCCGGTGTTTCTGGATCTGAAATTTCACGACATCCCCAATACGGTGGCAAAAGCCATCAAGGCCACAGCGGGAATCAACACGTTCATGATGACCGTGCATACCGCCGGTGGACGCGCCATGCTGCAAGCCGCCATTGATGCCTCGAACGAAGTCTCTTACGTCACCGGAAAAGAGCGCCCGTTGATCATCGGCGTCACCGTGCTCACCAGTCTCGATCAGGCGGATCTGCATATGATCGGGGTGAAAGACAATGTGCACGATCAGGTGCTTCGCCTTGCCGATCTCGCGCAAAGCTGCGGGCTGGACGGTGTGGTGTGCTCACCCTATGAGATCTCACTCATTCGCAAACAATGCGGCCATGATTTTACGCTGGTGGTGCCTGGCATCCGCCCTGAAGGCTCTGACAAAGGCGACCAGAAACGCGTGATGACACCCAAAGAAGCCATCGCCAAAGGCGCTGATTATCTGGTGATAGGAAGGCCGATTACCGAAAGCAGCACTCCACAGCTGGCTGCAAGCGCGATCGCAAAAACTCTCTGACCGTTTCTTCTACTTCCTGAAATGCACCATCCACGTATGCGCGTAGCTTTTTGGCGAGTTGTTGAGAGCACCCTGATAATAAAACATGTCACCAACCTTACGGTAATAGTAGGTAGAACTACTCGCGCCATTGTAATCCCATGAACCAATCAAAAGATACTTTCCATCATGTGAGAAAGAGGCAGAGTCAGTTCTTCCACCGCCGTTTAGTCTTGGGAAAAAGTCCACGGCGTCGATTCGCTCGAGCTTGTTTCCACTGTTCTTAAAGACTGCAAACATAATTTTGCCTGTGGACACAGGAACCACAAAATACATTCCATCAGGAGAAAAAGCCGGAGTAGCCAAGTATGTGCCATCAATCTGTACTTCGTTTACAAAATTCCACTTCAGATTATCTGCTCCTCTACGGTAGAATTGCACTTTTACCTTTTGATAATCTCCAAAGGTTCCGATATTGAAACCCACATAATTCAGACCCCAGTTTCCATCTGGAGATATAAATTGTATTGGTATATCTCCAATCGAAGTAAAAGACGTTCCGTCGTAAGTCAGCAATCTCCTTCGTGAACCTAAGACCATTTCATTTTTTTCCTTGGAGTTAGTAACCGTCGAAAAATGAGAGAGGGAGTTAAAATAACTACTGCCTGTATATTGTGTAAAAGTATCACCACTTCGCTGATATACTCTGACATGGGTGCCTGAACAACAATACACCAGTATTAAAAACTTTGAATCATGCGTCCAATACACTTCGGCCAAATTGTTGGCGGGCTGACTTGGAATAGTACCCGCAGCCAACCGAGTAAAATTGTCACCGTTTCGCTTAAATACTGCAGCTTGATACGAACCAGACACATTTGCTTTTGCTATAATGTAGTTATTATCAGGTGACCAAACGGCAAACTGTTCAAGATCCGCACCCAGACCAGCATAAGGCGTGATGGGCGCAAACGTGGTTCCGTTGTCCTTATAGGTCATGAATGCCACTTTTGTAAGTGGATTCCAAGCATCCAAATCGTATTGCACAGAGACAATATCAGGCCCATCGTACGGTGGATTCGTGCAGCTATCTCCTGTACAGCAGCTTCCCTCCAGTCGCACCAGATCGTCAAAGGTTCCGCTTCGTTCTTTTTTCACGAATACGGCATCATATGCCGCCGCAGGCGTCGCATTGAAGGAAGCATTATCGCGTTTATCCGCATCGAGTGCCGTGGCAGATGTGCCGGAAGCTGGCCAGATCTGCCCGCTCGCCGTGTTGGCGGATGCACCGGATGAAGGGTACGCACCGTAGCCACTTGCGCCATGGCTGATAAATGCGCCGTAGCTTCGGGTGATAACACCGGCCGCATTTTTCACCTGCACTGCTGCCGTGGTGCTGGTGAGTTCAACGCAACTACTGGTGCTTGTTGCACGTCGATCCACAACATAAGTAAATCTACGCCCATACCCATCCACAGCGTAGGAATCATCCAGCCCCAATGTTCGCACAGGAATCATCCCACCCACCACATCTGTGGATCCGGAAAGGCTCGCTGCGGGTGAGCCGCCAGTACAGGTTCCATTATCCGGTGCGGCTATCCCAAAATTCGCATCCGTCGGCGCCAGACGCCCATCTGCCGGACAGGGTAATCGTGTGTTCGCCACGCGATACCCCGACATCGCCCGCTGGATGGCATCCAGTTTTTCTTCGGTGCTCAGCTGACGCTCAATCGCAGATCCTTCTTTGCCCCCGGGTAGCGTCGCCGCCAACGTCAAGCCAAGGATCGTGACCAGTATACTCATTTGAATGAGGGTAAAGCCTTTGGTTTGTGCGCGATCCATCCGTTTACTGACAAACATAATTACTCTCCAATTATTCTGCGGGCGACGCAAATGTCCTTCTGGTGTTGTATAGCACCATATCATCAAATGTCGTGGCACTCACGGATCCATCGAGTGGAATCGGCGCCTGCACGAAATTTGCATCAAACGCAGGAGTTGCAGCAAGTGACCCATCACAACTACAGTTGCTCATCTGATTCAGATTGGTTGTACCCGCATTAATTCTTGCTGTGCCTGTGCGATTCCATGCACCATGACCATCTTTGCCAAATGATAGAAGAATCTGAATCGCTCTCGACTGAATCGTGCTTCCTATAGCATCGAGAATCTGGATATCGCCCGTCGTAATATCCGATATGGGATAACTCACAAATGCGTTGTTTTGGGTAAATCTTCGATCCACCACATAATATAGCCTTCTTCCCCAGCCATCAAATGCGAAGTCATCCGGAAGCTGCAATGCCTTTACCGGCACCGCTCCCGCCACTACGTTTCCTGCCACCTGAGAGGCGCCCGTGCAGTTGCCATCCCCTGGCGTTCCGACCTCACTGCCAAACGTCGGAGTCGTCGTTTTACCAATCGAGAAACTGATGCCCGCCGGACATGGAATACGATTGAATGCGTTGCGGTATAAAGATAGGGCGTTTTGGATCGCCTCCATCTTGAACACCGTGTCGTTATACATCCGCTGACTGATGGAGTTATTCAATATCGCAATGCCACCACCCACCACCACTGAGATGATGAGCAACGCAATAGACATCTCCAGAAGCGTAAACGCCTGCTCGGATGATCGTCGGATCATTTCCATTCCCTGTTTATAAACACATATTTTACTGACACTTATCAGACTATCAGCAAAGTGTTAAGAAAATGTTAGCGATACCACAAATCATTAAGCAATTGCTCAGATTTTTGCGTATCATCACATGTGAATGACACGGCCATACGCATCCAGCACCGATTCGTGCATCATCTCGGACATGGTCGGATGCGGGAATACGGTATGCATGAGTTCGGCCTCCGTCAACTCCGATGAACGGGCAATGGCGTAACCCTGAATCATCTCGGTGACTTCCGCGCCGACCATATGCGCCCCGAGCAGTTCACCGGTTTTGGCATCAAACACGGTTTTCACCAACCCTTCCTGCTCACCCATTGCAATGGCCTTGCCGTTACCCATGAATGGGAATCGTCCCACCTTCACGCTGTAGCCTTTGGCTTTTGCCGCAGCTTCGGTCAAACCAACACTTGCCACCTGCGGAACGCAATAGGTGCAACCTGGGATGTTAAGCGGATTGAGCGGATGCACATGTTTTTCGCCGGCGATTTTCTCGACGCAAATAATACCTTCATGCGAGGCTTTATGGGCAAGCCAAGGCGGGCCGCAC
>CAZFOM010000080.1:7119-9443 GCA_964520155.1 uncultured Rickettsiales bacterium | reverse complement strand
TCCTTATTCTGTATGGTGATACGCCGTTGATACCGGCAGACACGCTCAAGGTGATGGAGCTGGGTTACAAGAGCGCAAAGCACGGGCTGGTGGTGCTCGGAATGCAGTGCAAGGATCCGGCGAGTTATGGCCGACTCATTCTGGATAAGAAAGGGCAGTTGCAGGAAATTATCGAGGCAAGCGACGCCTCCAAGGAGCAACTGAAAATCACCACCTGTAATGCAGGCATTTTTTATGTAGGCGCAAAGGATCTGTTTGGATGGTTGGGTAAGATCAAAGACAAAAATGCGCAGAAAGAGTATTACCTGACCGATATCGTCACGCTCTGCCGCAAGGAAAAGAAAAGTTGCGGCGTGGTGATCACGCACGAGATGGATTGTCATGGCGTCAACACACGCGCGCAACTGGCGGAAGCCAACCGCCTGATGCAGATACGGCTACGCAGGCGCGCTATGGAACAGGGTGTAACGCTGGTGGATCCGGATACAGTCTATCTTTCCGCAGACACGCAGATCGCAAACGACGTGATCATTCACCCCCATGTAGTGATTGGAGCAAACGTAAAAATCGGCACCCAGGTTGAAATAAAATCCTTCTCGCATATCGAAGGGGCGACCATCGCCGCCAATTGCACGATTGGCCCGTTTGCGCGTCTACGTCCAGGTGCGCGTCTGGAGGAAGGGGTGCATGTCGGTAATTTCGTTGAGATCAAACAGGCCACCCTCGAAGTCGGCGCAAAGGCGAATCATCTCTCCTATATCGGAGATGCGCATATTGGTGAGAAAGCCAATATCGGCGCAGGCACCATCACCTGCAATTACGATGGGTATAACAAACACCGCACCGTGATTGGCGCGCGCGCCTTTATCGGATCGAACACCGCACTCGTCGCTCCTGTGGTGGTCGGCGAAGGTGCGATCATCGGCGCCGGAAGTGTCATTACGGAGGATGTGGAAGCCGACGCGCTCGCTCTCACCCGCGCGCCACAAAAGCAAAAGCAGCAATGGGCAAAAACGTTCCGGAATCGGAAGAATAATTAGGCCACATCGACTCGGAAAAGTGGATTTTTCTAAACCACCTTTTGAATCATGCGAAGCGCTTCGCGTGTGGCAGATAAACGGATGTTGGTTCGGCCACCGCTGAAATGGTATTCACGCACTTGTGTTGCAGCGAAGCGGGAAGCGACGGCAATAAACACCAGACCGACAGGTTTTTCGGGCGTGCCGCCGGTAGGCCCTGCCACGCCGGTCACCGATACCGAAAGATCCGCCTGTGAACGATACAGCGCCCCGACAGCCATCTGCTTAGCAACTTCGCTGCTGACAGCGCCTCTGGCGAGTATGGTTTCGCGTCCAACCCCCAGCAATGCAATTTTTAGCTGGTTGGAATAGGTCACAAACCCGCCTTCAAATACGTCGGAGGAGCCTGAGATATGGGTTAGCAGAGACGAAATCATCCCGCCGGTGCAGGATTCCGCAGTCGTGATGCGCAGCCCACGCGAACGACATTTTTGTAAGAGTTCAGTCGCATAGGTGATCAGCACATCACTGAACATGCGAGCGCCCTTCCAGAAAAGTCACCAGTGCATCCATCGGAAACGACACCCCCATCACCTGATACAACCATACCACAATCATAAACAGAAAGACAGGATACAGGGCGGCAAGTAGATCATCAAACATGATTCCAAATGCGCCTTTATAGCGCCGATCCGCGTAGGAAATGGGAAAAGGCTTTACGATATCGAAGATGCGAAACACAGCAAAACCGATCGCGTAAGCAAGCAGGGATTGCGGCAATACCGAAAGCAGGAACCATTGCCCTGCAATCTCGTCCACCACGATTTCTTTGGGATCCGAGTCCTGTGGCATGGCTCGCAGATAAAGGTGACAGATGCCCATTCCAACCACAAACAATAGCGTCGCAGCTATCAGCAGTGCCAGATTGCCATGAGCATGGATCGGCCATGCCAAGAGGCAGGCAAAGAGCGAACCGGTGGTGCCGCCAATTTTCGGTACGCAACCGCTGCCGCATCCGGTCGCAACAAATCGTATAGGATGAAAGAGTGAGAGTGTCTTGCTTGCATTCTCCCCCTGCTTGCGGGGGGAGTTAGAGGGGGGTGATGGATTTTGTATGACCATCATCTTACACCCCCACCCAACCTCCCCCGCAAGCGGGGGAGGAGATTATGTGCGGCTCGGTGCAAAAGTTTGGTGCTGTATATCTTCTCAGTCATCCTATCCTCACCGTCACCACCGCTTGCGCCGCTATCCCCTCACCACGCCCCAGAAATCCCATTTTTTCCGTTGTCGTCGCCTTGATAT
>CAZFOM010000080.1:6463-7109 GCA_964520155.1 uncultured Rickettsiales bacterium | reverse complement strand
CGCGAAGGTTCGAGATTGAGCAAGCGCGAGATATTGGCGATCATCGCTTCACGATGCGCCGAGATGTGAGGTTTTTCACATAAAAACGTAATATCGATATTCTGCACGGCAGCGGATTTTTCCTGCAGCAGCTTATGTGCATGTAAAACAAAACGCGAGGAATCCGCCCCTCGCCATCTCGGATCCGAGGGCGGAAAATGCACCCCGATATCCCCCGCGCCGATGGCACCCAGCATTGCATCCACCAGCGCATGATACCCTACATCCGCATCCGAATGGCCTTCGAGTTTTTTCTCAAACGGAATCGCCACCCCACACAGCATCACAACCTGTTTCGTATTTCCCGTGGTACTATCGTGCGGGATCAGGCGATGGGTATCAAACCCCATACCCGTGCGAATATCCATGGTTGCCCCCCATTTTTGTTGCGCGTTGATCATATCATCGCGGCTGGTGACTTTGACATTGGCTGACTCGCCTTCGACTGCCGTGATTGCGATATTCGCGTGCTCAGCCAGCGCCGCATCATCGGTGAAAGATCCGTCTGCAAAGCGCGAGTGCAAATCACGGATCAACGCATAGCGGAATCCCTGCGGCGTTTGTACCGCCTTAAGCGATGCGCGATCAAGAGTGGATAGGATATAAC
>CAZFOM010000080.1:0-6453 GCA_964520155.1 uncultured Rickettsiales bacterium | reverse complement strand
GATATAACCATCATTCACCTGCTTTATCGTATCAGTGAGTGCGATGACGGGTGCCACCGCATCGCCGTTTTTGAGCGCCGCAATCACCCGATCCATGATCGCGTGCGACACAAACGGGCGGGCGGCATCGTGAATCAACACCCATTTGGGATTCCGATCCTTTAGTGCCTCAAGCCCCAACCGCACGGATTCCTGACGCGTCGCACCGCCTGGCACAGGAGGAGGAAGATCTTTCGTGAGTTTAAGCGCGGCATAATGCGAAAGATGATCGGGATGAATCACCACCTGGATATCGACTATCTGCGGATGGCGCTCGAAGGCTAAAATCGTATGCTCCAACACCGAATATGCGCCAAGTTTCTGATATTGTTTGGGAAGCTCACCGCCAGCACGTTCTCCCTGCCCCGCTGCCACAATCAAAACCGCAATCTCTTCACTCATAAGCCCTTGTCAATTGGTGGGTTTTTTTGTATGCACACCGTCATTGCGAGGAGGCGAAGCCGACGCGGCAATCCAGTCTGGATTGCTTCGCTTGCGCTCGCAATGACGAGGACAAACAACCATATACTATCACCTATGTCGATACATATTGGACATATCGAAATCAAGGATCCGGTGGTGCTCGCACCCATGACCGGTGTGAGCGATCTGGCGTTCCGCCGTCTGGTGAAGGGGTTTGGCGCAGGTCTCGTGGTATCGGAAATGATCGCAAGCCGCGCCATGATCATGGAAACCAAGAACACGCTGCGCATGGCCAAGCACACGCCGGAAGAGTTTCCCATGTCCGTGCAACTCGCCGGCTGCGAGCCGGACGTCATGGCAGAAGCTGCCAAACTCAATGAAGATCGGGGCGCTTCCATCATCGATATCAATTTCGGTTGCCCAGTGAAAAAAGTGACTAATGGTGAGGCTGGCTCGGCACTGCTACGCAAGGACAATGAATTGCTCGCCGCAAAAATTCTCGAAGCTACTGCGAAAGCAGTCAAGATTCCCGTGACACTCAAGATGCGCATGGGATGGGATCACCAACACCTCAATGCCCCGAATATGGCGCGCATCGCCGAAGAATGCGGAATTAAGATGATCACCGTGCATGGCCGTACGCGACAGCAATTCTACAAAGGCAATGCCGACTGGCCGTTCATCGCAAAAGTGAAAGAAGCGGTGACATTGCCCGTAATCGCAAATGGCGATATCACGAGCTTTGACGATGTGGATAATGCGCTCAAAGCATCGGGTGCCGACGGGGTGATGATCGGACGCGGCAGTTATGGCCGCCCGTGGTTCATCGCGCAGGTGATTCATTACCTCCGTACGGGTGAAAAAATCGCGCCCCCCACGCTACCTGAGCAAAAAAACATCGTGCTGAAACACTATGATGACATGCTCTCGCTCTATGGTGCCGATAATGGCATGATGGTCGCGCGCAAGCATATTGGCTGGTATTCAACCGGACTTCCCGCCTCTGCCGAATTCCGCGCCCGCGTTAACAATTGCAAGGATATCGAACAGGTCAAACAGTATATTCGGGAGTTCTTCGATTCGGTCATGGATCATGCCAAAACAGAAACCGTCCATTGATCCGCAGATTGCATCGACCGCAGACACTCCTTTTTCGGCCTCTTTTATCCTGTCGGAATTGCCTTCCGCCGTGATGGTGATTGCGCGCAGCGAACATCTGGCCTACCTCAATCCCGCTGCTGAAGCGTTACTGGGCGCAAGCCATCAGGCACTTATCGGGAAAGAACTTTCGCGCTTTGTATTTCCGTATACGCAACTCCAGAAGTTGATTCACCTCGCGTTTGAAACCGGTCAGGCGGTGCGCGACTACGAACTGCCACTCTCTTCACCGCGCGGCAGCAGTGAGCGAAGGATTCAGGTGCAGGTCAGCCCACTTCGCACAGAACCGCATCAACCCATCGCGCATGTGATTGTGCAGATGGATCTGGCCGGCGTCACACCGCAAGGCAGCCTCACGCGCACGACGCGCGAGGCGATCAACCCGTTGTCGGGCATGGCGGCTATTCTCGCGCATGAAGTCAAAAATCCGCTGTCGGGCATTCGCGGCGCTGCCCAATTGCTCGAAAAACATGTGAGCGAGGCACAGCATAAACTGACGCACCTGATTCGCGATGAGGTGGATCGCATCACCGCACTGCTCAATGAAATGGAGATTTTCTCCAACGACGCGCCCATCAAAACGGCAGCAGTCAACATCCATGAGGTGCTGCAATACACCAAATCCATCAGTGAGAACGGATTTGCGCGCAGTATCGCGTTTCAGGAAATCTATGATCCCTCATTGCCACTGGTGGAAGCCAATCGCGACTTACTGGTTCAGGTATTCCTGAATCTACTGAAAAATGCCGCCGAAGCCTGCTGTCAGACTCCGTCACCGGTCATCCGGCTAATCACAACCTACAGCGGCGGTGTCAAATTCAAGCCCCCCACGCAGGATCGCCCTGTTTCCCTGCCAGTGGCCATCTGGATTGAGGATAATGGGCCAGGCATACCCGAAACCGTACGCGCAAACCTGTTTACGCCATTTGTATCCTCCAAGGAGGGTGGCAAAGGCCTTGGGCTTGCGATTGTGTCCAAAATTATCTCCGATCACGGCGGTACCATTGAAGTCGAACATACGGCAAGCGGGCATACGCGCTTCAAAATTCTGTTGCCAGCCGCGAAGGAATAGGATGATGTATGAGCGGAACAAGGAGCTGTTGTGAGCAAGGCAACCGTATTGCTAGCTGATGATGACAAAGCGATCTGCATGGTCGTGGAGCAGGCTATCCGCGAGCAGGGGCACGACGTCATTACCACCGATAACGGGTTAAAGCTCCTCGATCTCGTGGAATCCGGCAAAGGCGATATTGTCATCACCGATGTGCTGATGCCAGGCGGCAACGGACTGGACATGCTGCCCCGCATTAAAGCAAGCCGCCCGAACCTACCCGTGATCGTCATCAGCGCCCAGAATACCCTGCTTACGGCAGTGCGCGCCAATCAACTGGGTGCCACGGAATACCTCCCTAAACCTTTCGATCTTCATGCGCTCATCGAATGCGTGGATAAAACGCTTGAGACCTCGTATCTCAACGATAATCAGAAAGACAGCGGGCTTAGCACTTCCGAACTACAGGAACAGAATTTACTGATCGGGCGCTCACCGGCGATGCAGGAAATTTACCGTGTTATGGCGCGTCTGGTGGGCAATGACCTCACGGTGCTCATTGAAGGCGAATCGGGTACCGGCAAGGAACTGGTCGCGCGGGCGCTGCACATGCTCGGCTCGCGCAAATCGCAGCCATTCGTTGCGATCAACGTCGCCGCTATCCCTCGTGAACTGGTGGAAAGCGAGTTGTTCGGATACGAAAAAGGTGCTTTCACCGGTGCGAATGCCCGCAAAGCCGGCAAATTCGAGCAGGCCGAGGGCGGCACTTTATTTCTGGATGAAATCGGAGATATGCCGTTGGATGCGCAAACCAAGCTACTGCGAGTGTTGCAGCAGGGGGAATATACCAGTGTCGGTGGCAACAAATCGAACAAAACCAATGTGCGGATCATCTGTGCCACGCATCGCAACCTTCAGGATCTCAGTAAATCCGGCGCATTCCGTGAAGATCTGTATTACCGTTTGAATGTCGTGCCGGTGCGGGTGCCGGCACTACGCGAGCGCACAGAGGATATTGAGGAACTGACGCGCTTTTTTCTTAAAAAATCACAGGAGCGCGGACTTCCCAGCAAGGAATTATCGCCGGAAGCATTAGCATTGCTCAAGACGCACCGCTGGCCTGGCAACGTGCGCGAGCTTGAAAATCTGATTTACCGCCTCGTGGTGATCTATTCCGATCGCACCATTTCCGCCGAAGCCGTACGTCAGGAACTCCAGAACCATCCGCTGCTGCGCACATCAGACGCATCGGGAAGCGCAAATGCTGGTTCTTTCAGTGAGCTGGTGCGTGAGCATCTCAAGCGCTATTTTGAACATCACGCACCCGCACTGCCCATGCCCGGGCTGCATGAACGCATCGTGCATCTGGTCGAAAAGGAACTGATTCACCTCACCCTGCAAGCCACCGGCGGAAACCAGATCAAAGCATCACAGGTGCTGGGTATCAACCGCAATACCCTGCGCAAGAAAATTCAGGAACTCGGCAAACCCGAACCGCCTATCGCATGACGACAGGGTTGGAAACGAAACAAGCCGCTTTTTCCCTGTGGAAATATCTCTCGCGTATTTCACTCATGCGGGTGGTGTTTGTTCTGTTGCTCATCGCGATCGGGTTTACCGTTAAGACGACCTACAGTTTCTTGTCGCATAACTCCGAGGAAGTTGGCGCGGATCCGCGCTCTGTCATCGGGCTGGTGATGATCAGCCTAATCCTGTTGCTGGCGCTCGTGGCGCTGGTAGCAAACCGTATTATCCGTCTGTGGGCGGGACTCAGACAGGGATCTTTAGGCTCGAGACTGCAAACCCGCATCGTGACTATGTTCTGCATCGTGACCATAGTACCCACCGTCATCGTATCGGTGTTTTCGGCGATTCTGTTCAATTTCGGTATTCAGGCATGGTTTAACGAGCGGGTCAGCAACGCGCTCACCCAATCGGTGGCGGTCGCGGAAGCCTATCTGAACGAGCACCGCGAAATCATCCGTGCCGATGCGGTGGCGATGGCGAATGATCTCAACCGCGAAACCCATTATCTGCTCACCAACCCTACCATGTTCAACCAGGCGGTTTCGACCCAAAGCGCCATTCGCTCCTTGACAGAAGCCATGGTTTTTCAGGGAAACCGCATTGTTGCGCAATCAGAGTTTAGTTTTTCGCTCGCATTTGAGCGCTTGCCCATGGATGCAATCGAACGTGCAGCGCGCGGTGAGGTGGTCGTACTGGCACCGGATGAGGATAAAATCCGCGTGGTGGTAAGGCTCAATACGCCAGATACCTTCCTGCTTATCGGTCGGTTGATTGATAGCCGTGTGCTCGCGCACATGGATAGCGCCACCGGCGGCGTCGCGGAATACCGCAAACTCAAGTCCAACATCCATAAAATGCAGATCCGCTTTTCGGTGCTGTTCGTGCTGATCGCGCTCATGCTGCTGCTGCTTGCCATCTGGTATGGCCTGTATTTTGCCTCCAAACTGTTTATTCCGCTCACCCAACTGGTGAATGCGTCCGATCGGGTGCGCGGTGGAGATTATACAGTGCGAGTAAAAGAAGGCCCTAAAGACGACGAAATGGGCGCACTGAGCCGTGCGTTTAACCGTATGACCAGCGATCTGGAAGAACAGCGCAGGGAACTGATCGAAGCCAACCGTCAGATTGACGCAAGGCGGCGCTTCAGCGAAGCGGTTTTATACGGTGTATCCGCCGGTGTGGTTGCAACGGACGGTAGTAAAAAGATCTTACTTGCAAACCCCGCCGCAGAATCGTTGCTCGGTCTTTCCAGTGAGGATTTTGAGCATCCATTGCTTGAGCGTTTTCCACAGTTACAGGAATTCTTCACCGAATGCGAAAAACTGGGAGGAAAGCTCGTTCAGGGTAATATCTCCACGGAAATCAAAGGGAAACCAAGCACTTTTCATGTGCGGATCAATGCCGAGATGATCGGTGAAAACGTGATTGAAGGATTCATTGTAACCTTTGATGATATCACGGAATTACTCGTTGCTCAGCGCAATACGGCGTGGGCGGATGTGGCACGCCGCGTCGCGCATGAAATCAAAAACCCGCTCACCCCCATTCAGCTTGCCGCCGAGCGGTTGAAAAAGAAATATGTGCCGACAGTTCAATCAGATGCGGAGACATTCACCAAATATATCGATACGATTTCCAAACATGTAGGGGATATTGGTAAAATGGTCGAGGAATTCGTGTCGTTTGCGCGGATGCCTGCACCTGAATTCAAACGTGAGGATATCACCACAATCATTCGGAAAATCGTCTTTTCCGAACAGATCGCGCATCCTGACATCACCTATGTCAGTCAGCTATCCGACCAGCCTGTGCATGTGTTATGTGATGAACGTCAGCTTTCTCAAGTGTTTATCAATCTGCTGAAAAATGCTGCCGAGGCGCTTGAACCCAAGATGCAGGAACTAAAAGACGGGTTCAAACCCTCGATCACAATTCGCAGCGATGTAGCTGAAACCACATGCAAAATTCAGATTCTCGATAATGGCCCGGGATTTCCGCCGGACAAGATACAGAAACTCATGGAACCCTACTTCACTACCCGTGCGCGCGGTACCGGTCTGGGACTCGCGATCGTGAAAAAGATCATGGATGATCACAAGGCGACTTTAACGCTAGAAAATCAAGCAAATGGAGGGGGTTGTGTGTCCCTAAACTTTTCTATTGATAGTGGTAAAAATGTGACGTAAGTTGTGATGTAAATAACACGTCACAAAAACAACACACCTGTCACATCACCGAACACACAGTCAATCGGG
>CAZFOM010000079.1:0-9502 GCA_964520155.1 uncultured Rickettsiales bacterium | reverse complement strand
CAATTAAATGATCGTGATGTTCATCACTTTGCTGTTCGTAACGCGAACGCCCATCGCCAAAATCATGTTTTTCAATAATGCCCGCTTCTTCTAGCAGCCTTACGGTACGATACACCGTTGCGATACTGATATTTTTATCGAGCTTCACCGCCCGCTGGTAGAGCAGTTCCACATCCGGATGGTCGTTCGATTCGGAGATGACCTTGGCAATGACCCGCCGCTGTTCGGTCATTTTCAGGCCTTTTTCAATACACAGTTTCTCGATGACAGTCATGCTCGACAGATTGGCTTACCCTGTTTTTTAATGAATCTACACACAAAGCCCTACAAGGCAAGCTGTTTGGAATTATCCTTAAAAATCATAGAAATGATCATAAGCTGGTAATGGATTTATCAAGCCCGATATCCACCGACGGCGCGGAATGTGTAATACGCCCAACAGAGATAAAATCTACCCCCGTTTCTGCAATCGCTCTTACCCGTTCCAAAGACACATTGCCGGAGGCCTCGAGTTTTGCTCTGCCCGCCACCCAATCCACGCATTCGCGCATTGCTTCCAAAGGCATATTATCCAGCATGATATGATGCGCACCGCATGAAATTGCATCTTTTACTTGATCCAGACGGTCACACTCCACCACCACAGGCAGGTTGCGAATGTTTCCTTGCGTGGCAAGCGTCATCGCTTCGCGAATGCCGCCGGCAAGCGCGATATGATTGTCCTTGATCATGATCCCGTCATCCAGCCGCATCCGGTGGTTGCTCCCCCCTCCGATCCGCACCGCATACTTGTCCAGTTCACGCAAGCACGGCATGGTCTTTCGGGTATCGAGAATCACGGCTTTGGTTCCCGCCACCGCTTCCACATAGTGTCTGGTATAGGTGGCAACCGCGCTTAGGCGTTGCAGCAGGTTTAACGCCACCCGCTCACCGGTCAGGATCGCACGCGCCGTACCCGATACCTGTATCAAGGGCGTTTGGGGGGAAACCGCCTGCCCTTCCGGCACCCGCGCTTTGACCATAACGCCGAGATCCAGTAGCGCATAGACGCGCGCCACCACGAACGTGCCACACACGACCAGCGGTTCCCGATTGATAAACACCAGTTCAGCCTGCGCGGTTTTGGGAATGAGCAGCTCCGAGGTCACGTCCCCGTGCCCGATATCTTCGTCCAGCGCCAGGCGAATGATACGGTCTAACGCATCGGAATTGGGTTGCATTTGAACGCTCGTTATACAATGGTTGCATCCCTATTAAAGTATCTGTTTATGTCAGTCAAAGCCTACCCGATTACCCACCATGCGTATGATGTCGTCATTGTCGGCGCGGGCGGGGCTGGGCTCAGAGCCGCATCCACCGCAAGCGAATTAGGGTTGAAAGTCGCCGTCATCAGCAAAGTGCCACCCATGCGCAGTCACACGGTCGCGGCGCAAGGCGGGATCAATGCTGCACTCGGCAACCGCACCCCCGATGACTGGCGCTGGCACATGTATGATACGGTGCGCGGTTCCGACTGGCTGGGTGATCAGGACGCCATCGCGTATATGTGTAAACAGGCACCTTCCGCCATACTCGAACTGGAGGCGCTGGGAATGCCGTTCACACGGCAGGGCGACGGGCATATCTATCAGCGCGCCTATGGCGGCATGGCCACACATTACGGCAAAGGCCCACTCGCGTATCGCGCCTGTGCGGTTGCCGATCGTACCGGACACGCGCTGCTGCATAGCCTGTATAATGCAGCGATCAAGCAAGAGGTCGCTTTTTTCGTGGAGTGGATGGCGCTGGATCTGTTGATGGATGCTGACGGCGCCTGTCGCGGGGTATTGGCATGGCAACTCGACAGCGGCGAACTTCATGCGTTTCGCGCCAAAACCACAATCCTTGCAACCGGCGGATTCGGTCAGGCCTACGCGCAGACAACGGCTTCCAGCATCTGTACCGGCGATGGTAACGCCATGGCACTGCGTGCCGGACTGCCTTTGCAGGACATGGAATTCGTGCAGTTTCATCCCACCGGCATGGCCGGATCAGGGATTCTGATCACCGAAGGCGCGCGCGGCGAAGGCGGCCATCTGGTCAATAATAAAGGGGAGCGTTTCATGGAACGCTACGCGCCGAAATTCCGCGATCTTGCCTCACGCGATATCATCTGCCGATCTATTGTGCGTGAAATCGCCAAAGGACGCGGCTGCGGCCCGAACAAGGATCATGTGCATCTGAAACTCGATCACCTCGATCCGGAAATCATCCACCGCAAACTGCCCAATATCTCCGAAATCTGCAAAACTTTCCTGCGCATTGATATCACCCGCGATCCTATCCCTGTCATCCCCTCGGTGCATTACACCATGGGCGGTATTCCCACCAACGCGAATTGCGAGGCGGTACGCGTAATGCCCGACGGCAGCAGTGAGCCAGTCGATGGACTAATGGCTATTGGTGAAACCGCCTGTAATTCGGTGCATGGGGCAAACCGGCTGGGGTGTAATGCGCTGCTCGATCTGGTCGTGTTTGGAAAACTCGCTGCCCAGCGCGCGGCAGCGCGAAGTTCGCATCGCAGCAGAATACCGGAAATTTCATCCGAGCTACTCGAAAAACCATTATCTTTCTTTGATGCGATGCGTCATCAGCGGCAAGGCACATTGAGACCGAATCATATTCGCAAAACACTCCAGCAGACCGTTTCCACGCACGCAGGCATTATTCGTGAGCAGGCTTCTTTGGTCAAAGGCTTGGATCTGTTGAATGCCATGGTTGAGCAGACGCGTAGCGAACTCTGTGTACGCGATAGCAGCCTGATCTGGAACAATGACCTGATCGAAGCCATGGAACTCGATAACCTGCTCAGGCAGTCTGTGGCCTGTATGGCCAGCGCCCTGTGGCGTACCGAAAGCCGAGGCGCGCATTACCGCGATGATTTCCCGAAACGTCAGGATGATGCATGGCTATGCCACTCCGTATTCTCGATGGATGAACATGGGCGTTTCCGGTTGATCAAGAAAGCGGTTCGCACTCCGGATCACACTACCGGTATGCCGTATTTCGAACCTGAAGCTCGGGCATATTAATAGAACTTAGCGTTCGATAGATTGATCGGGGTCTTTGCTGAACAGTTCGCGTATGGTTTTAGTATTGGCAATTGTCAGAATAGCGCCAATGGTAATACCGGTAACCGTGAGTGCATTGATGACGGCCGAACGCTGTCCGCCTTTACGAATATACTGCCATTGCTGACGGAAATTTGACCATCCCCCGCCCAGCCCCATATGCTCCATTTGATCGGCGACTTGCTTTGAGTATTCGTGTTTGGTGCCGTTTGCACCAAAGGCTCTTTCTAAAAACACCTCTTTGGTAATCTCGTCGTTCACCCTGGCTTGCACGTTGCTGCTATTACGCGGCTGCATCACTTTCAGAATTTTGTCAAACGCACCGTATCTCTTGAGGTTCTCATACGTCATGTCGTGAACATCGTTCTTGAGCACCCACAAACCGGAAAAAAGAGAGATCGGATAGGCCGCGATACGCAGAAAGCGGGCCACAGCAGAATCCTTCTGCTCGGCGATTTTTTCTTCGGTTTGTTTCGGCTGATCGTGCTGCATCGCTGCAGACTAACATATGGCGCAGAGACAATTGTTACAGTTTCATGAAGATTTCATGAAAGAGCGAAGACAAACAAGGTCTAATTGATACTAATCGTCTTTTTCTTCTGACTTACCGGATTCCTTTTTCTCTTCTGAATCCTCATCCTTTTCGTCATCCTCATCATCCTGCTCTTTTTCGCTGGATGCAGACGATTCGGTTTTTTCTTCCTCTTCAGCAAACACGGAGGATACAGGGGTAGTGACCGAAATCACAACCGCCATGAGGCTAAACACGATAAACTGCAGTAACGACATAAAATGCTCCCTTTTCTCTTTGGAGCAATATAGGGCGAAATCCGCTAACTTCAAGCCCGCGCTTGCGGCTGTTGCTGAATCGACTGTGACAGTTCCAGCATCCGATCGAGTGACTTGCGCGCCGCGACGATCAGATCGGGTTCAACCGTGATCTCGGGGGCGCGATGGATCATGCACTGATAGAGCTTTTCCATCGTGTTTAATTTCATGTAGGGACAGTTGTTACAGGACACACACGCGCCACCTGCCATCCCGGGAACGGGGTGAAACACGCTGCCAGCGGATTTTTTCTGCATCTGGTGAATAATCCCAGGCTCTGTCATCACCAGAAATGATTTACCCGGATTCTGCTCGGTAAACCTCAGCAACGCAGAGGTCGAACCGATGAAATCCGCGTATTTCAACAAATGCTGCGGGCATTCGGGATGCGCAATCGTAAGCGCATCGGGATGGCGCACCCGTAACTTCACCAGTTCCTGTTCGGAAAAATTCTCATGCACGATGCAGGAGCCTTTCCACAGTAACATATCGCGTCCGGTTTTCTTGATCAGGTGCGTGCCTAAATACTGATCCGGCGCAAAGATAATCTTCTGATGCTCTGGGATCTGACGGATGATATGCTCCGCGTTCGAGGACGTGCAGATGATATCGGATAGCGCCTTGATCGCCGCAGAGCAGTTGATATAGGTAATCGCGATGTGATCAGGGTTTGCTTCGCGAAACCGCTTGAATGCATCCGGTGGGCAGGAGTCTTCCAAAGAACAGCCCGCCTTGAGATCGGGTAACAACACCTGTTTATTGGGATTGAGGATCTTGGCGCCTTCGGCCATGAATTTCACGCCACAGAAGACGATCACATCCGCCGTCGTGGCCGCCGCCTTGCGCGCAAGATCGAGAGAGTCGCCAATAAAATCGGCGATATCCTGAATTTCCTCGTCCTGGTAGTAATGCGCCAATATAACGGCGTTCATTTTCTTCCGCAGGCGATGGATTTCATCTTCCAGCTTCACACCTTTGGCCGGCGCGCTTAAAACCGTGTCTAACATAGGTGCTACTGTATCAGGATTTTCCGCAACCAGTAACAGAAATAGTACGTCGCCATCCGCAGTATGCCTATGATAAATGCGCATATCGCAGCAAGCACTGTCGATTTGGCAATAATCGCGTTACGCACGTCTTCGTATGGCTTCAAAATGCTTTCGTATCGCCCCGCATCCAGATCCACCCCGAGAATGGCCACCGCGTTGCCCTTGCTATCGCGAATCGGCGCAAATGCACTGATGAATGTCCCCCAGTCGTCCGAATAGGGCTTCAGATCCACGGTCGTGTTCCCCGTCTTGAACGCGGTTAGCATGGCAATAGTCGGGGTCGTATAGGGATCCATGATATTTGATTTAGCAGAAGATCCATCGGGACGTTTTTCCTGCTCTCCCGTCGGATCCAGAACAAAAAACACCTCACCGTTCTTGAGGATCATGGTATAGATGTAATAGATTTCCGTATCGTTCTGCCGAATGGTTCCAAGCAGCCGAATCGCATCTTGATATTCCTTGGAAGTTTGCTGTTTCGGATGCGATAGTTTTTTGTGTATATTCCCATCAACCAGCGCCGCCGAGAGTTCGGCTTTTCGCATGAGATCTTCTCGCAGTTCTTCTCTGCCGTGCGATACCGTCTGGCTGCTCACCACATAGCTGGTGATAAAAATCACCGTGAAGATGATCACAATAATGCCGGACACCTCCTGCAACATGCGCTGGCGGCCATATTCTGCCGTATTACGATGAGAGGGGTGTTTATCAGAACCGGTTGTCGTAGCCATAACCCAAAAACAGCGTCTTGATGTATGGCGATGCTACACAACAAAAATAAAGAAATCGTTAGGAATTCGAAAGAATATAAACGCCGGATACTGCGAGCGTAACACCCAGCAGAATACGCAATAGCGAGGCTTGCCGCCCTGCACTACTCAGACCCAACTCATAGACGCCCGCACCGGTAAAAAACCAGCCGTAATAGGGCGCGAGTGTGCTGGTGAATAAGAGGTATAATGTTTCGTTCATCGTCCTATCTCCTGAAAACCTACATGGAAAACATGGATACAGTGACAGTATGACAAGGCAATTTGCTTTGTCAAAATAAAGTTATTTATCAATAATATAATACAATTTGAGGTAAATTGTACGATCCGGTTCTATGCCGCTTGGAAGAACCATTGACTATAGTCGCTTTCGTCAAATCCTAAATAGATGGATTTATCCAACTCCAAGATGGGACGTCGAATGATCGACGGATTTTCAATCATCAATTGAATGGCCAATGTTCTATCCAGATGCAGCCGTCTTTCTTCCGGCAGGTTGCGCCATGTGGTTCCATTGGTGTTGAGGAGCTTCTCCCAACCCACCTGATCTGCCCAGTGTTTGAGCCTGTTTGCATCGACCCCGTCTTTTTTATAATCGTGAAATGTGTAGGGAATGCGGTGCGCATCCAGCCATGCCAGTGCTTTCTTCACTTTATCGCAGTTGGGTATTCCATATACGCGCATATCCCGCTCCATCCCTGTAATCTGGATCATGATTGTAAAACCGTGCGCTCCTAATGCAATGGCAAAAATCGTACAGATCGACTATACGTATTCCTCGTTATACCGCGAAAAAATGATGGTTCGGGAGGATGTTATGAACTACCGGTGGCATTGGGTGCTGTTCGCGCTGCTATTGTCGGCCTGTGCAAAACCTGGATCCTTCGATACGCGCAACGCATCGGGCTATGTCGCAAGCGATAACGAACAATGCGTGCCGTTTGCGCGCAATGCTTCGGGCATCGAAATATATGGAAATGCCGCGAGCTGGTGGTATCAGGCACAGCCCCGCTACGCACGCGGTCAGATCCCGCAGGAAGGTGCCGTGCTGGTACTCAAGGCTACACAAAAATTACGGCACGGGCATCTGGCCGTCGTAACGGACGTGCGAAATGCACGCGAGATTACCGTCACCCATAGCAACTGGGGAGACACGGAGATGCGGCGGCGCAGAATATATGAGTCCATGCTGGTGGAAGATATTTCGCCAAAGAACAATTGGACGAATCTTCGCTTTTGGAACAAGGAAACCAATACATTTGGCCGCCCCTACCCTGCGTATGGATTTATCTACGCGGAAAGATCTGCCCCGCCCAAACCCGCTTCTGCAAGTGATGGTATTTTAGGGTTTCTGCCGGATTGGTTTTAGCCATTAATAATGGTGTCTACACTGGATGATGATAAGTTCATCGCCTTTTACCGTATAGACCAGACGATGTTCAGAATCTATCCGGCGTGACCAATAACCTTTCATGGAAAATTTGAGCGGCTCAGGCTTACCGGTTCCAGAGTGAGGTGTACGTAGAATTTCTTTAATGAGATCATTGATACGCCCCAGCATTTTTTTGTCATGCTTCTGCCAATAGAGATAATCCTCCCAAGCATCGGCATGGAAACAGATAAACTTGGGCATTAGTTTTTTAAGGTGCGGCGGCGGTATTTGCGCTTTTTCACATCATCCACGGCCTTGGCAAGACGCGCTGCATTTTTAGGACTTTTGAGCAGATAGGCCGTCTCTTGCAGTGCGTTGTAATCCTCAAGCGACATCATCACGACCGCCTCTGCATCCTGCCGCGTGATGATCATGGGCGCATGCGACTCACACACCTTATCCATGGTGGATTTCAGGTTCTGCCGTGCATCGGTATAGGTGATATTGTTCATATGTACAGATTATTGTACAATGTACAGAATATCAAGCTAATAATCCTTAAGTTTTGAGTGCCCACTACTTACCAACCAACACAAAAAATCTATCCCTTTCTGAGTGATCACGTAGGCCCCGCTAGTAACGTCAATTTTTATAACACCACTATTTATCAAAAAGTGCACATATTGTTGAGATTCATAAAAATTCGAATAATGCTCTTTGTACGAGTCTTTAATCCTTCTGAAAAACTCATCCAAATCTAGTATAGCCATTCCACTTGGGCCACGTCGTTGTAATATTTCCAATAGCAATATTTGAGATCCCCACATTAGGTTGTATTGCCTCTCACACCAGCAAAAAAACTGAAATGAGGCTAATTGCAGCTTCAACATGCCCTCTTTATCACGAAAAACTGCATTTTTGCTATCAAACTGATTATTTATTGCCTTAAATTGATCAATGATAGTTTCGTATGTACCATTACTTCTTAATTCCTGTTCGGTTATTTTTTCTGGATTCTGAACAAGTAGATTTTCTGAACCTGATTTAACTTCCAAGCCAATTCTATTCTCCTTGATTGGAGTATAAAATTCTTTATCTCCAAACCTTGTTCTCTCTATACGATCAATCCATTTTGTTATGGAGTCATAGAATGAACAAACAAAAATTATTGTGATTATTACAACAGCCTGAGGCCAATCTGGTTTTACAAGACCAGCAACACCACTGAAAAAAATGTCCAAGTACTTATATGTGTAGTGTGGCCAAAAGTGAACCGTAAGACTCATCAAAAGAAACCATAACAGCACGACAAAGTACCTAAGTAATATGGTTCTACTCCTAATTTTTTGTATAAACTCTCTTACCATCACACCTCCTTCACTTACTTACACTACTCCCCCGCGCGTTCGGCGTAGGCCTGGAGGAGGTTGCGGATCATGGCCTGATAAGGGGTTTTGTATTTCTTCGCCTGCGCCTTGAAGAACTTCACGCTGGAGTCGTTCAGCGTGATCGTCACCTTGACCTTTTTCTCCATGCGCGCGAGTTCGTGTGGTGGAGGTAAAAGCCCCTTCACGACATGGCCTAATTTGGCATTCTTTCCAAATGGATGGAGTTCATATCCATCAGAGTCTATTTTGTTTTTCATATTCGTATCTTCCTTCTCTCCAATACGCAGCTCCAAAAATGCGAATCTTTCCTTTTCGCAGCGTAAATCGTACGGTCATAATTTTGCCTTCAACTAACCCTAAGCAATAATATCGCATCTCATTTGCGGTACTATGCACGTCATCACTGACAATAATATGAAAAGGATCGTCAAAGGCTTTTCTTGCAAGTGCAAACGATACGCTATGTTTTTTACGTTGGCGGCGTTCTTGTTTGCATCCCACTCAAATTCCTGAACTTTCATAGCATATCACAAACCATATATTTAGCAATATAATTATATGGCTATTTTCAGAGGTCATCCCACCTTCTTATACAGCTCGCCGCCTTCCTCACGGAATTTTTTGGCCATTTCTTTGAGGCCGGATTCGATGTCAGGAGCAGCGGCAACTGCGTGGATGCCAGCCTGCGCTGGCATGACAGAATGAGTGGGGTCAGCACTCTGATCCTTTGCATACTCCCTCACCTCCTGCGAGATTTTCATAGAGCAGAATTTGGGGCCGCACATGGAGCAGAAATGCGCGACTTTGGCGCCTTCGGCAGGCAGCGTTTCATCGTGGAATTCCTGCGCGCGGTCGGGGTCGAGCGAGAGATTGAACTGATCCTGCCAGCGGAATTCAAACCGTGCGCGCGACAGCGCATCATCGCGCCGGTACGCAGACGGATGCCCCTTGGCGAGATCGGCCGCATGCGCGGCAATCTTATAGG